>NZ_JBHTTQ010000077.1:0-35903 GCF_042794475.1 Streptomyces sp. NPDC056527 | reverse complement strand
GGCAGGTGCCCGGCGCCCGCCCATGGGCTTTACCAGGCCACGGACCTGTTTCTGAAGCCCTGGTTGTCGCCGTAGTGGCAGTCCCACAGCCGCGCGCGGGCGCCCGGCTGCGTGCTCCAGTCGGCTATCTCCAGGCACTTGCCATAGACGTACGCGTGGTCCATGTAGAGAATGCCGTCGCCGCCGAAGAAGTTCTGGTTGAGGCCGTAGTGGCAGTCCCACTGGTTGGCGGTCGCACCGTTGTTGCGCCCCCAGCCGCCGATCTCCAGGCACTTGTTGCTGTTGACGTTGACGTAGTAGGACGACCCGACGAGATTGTCCGAGCGCCAGAAGCGGTGCCACTTCTGGTTGGCGCCACCGGTGCAGGGCCACTGGCGGACGGCCGCGCCGTTCGCCGTGCTCCAGTCCGCCACCTCAAGACACTGGCCGGAGTGGTCCACGCGGATCTCGACGGTGCCGAGGTAGGTGAAGGACGGCTCGGCCGCCTGGGCCGGAGCGGCCGAGACGCCGAAGACGAGGCCGAGGGATGCGGCGAGAACGAGCAGTCCGCGGCGGGCGCGGACGATCGGGTTGAACTTCATGGTCCTCTGCAATCAAAAAGGTTCCGGCCTGTGGCCGGAATTCATTGTCATGATCGCATAAGTGTCCGCATCAACTGATCTTCCCCGTACGCCACTTGATGCCATGAATCGGAATGCCTTCCTCCGTTCTGTCTGCTTCGGTGCATCGGTCCTCGCCGGGTGGAGGTGCTCAGGCCGCGCCCTGATCGAACCCCTCGTCCGTGCCTTCCGTGGCCCCCGCCGGGAGCTCGGGCGGTGTGTAGGACGGGAGGGCCGTGGCGGCCGGGTCGGGGCGGACGGCCCCGAGCAGGGGGTTGGCGGCGATCGGGGAGACCTTGACCTTCGCCCCGGGGCGGGGGGCCTGCACGACCAGGCCGTGGCCGAGGTAGATCGCCACATGCGTGGCCTCGGGGAAGTAGACCACCAGATCGCCGGGGCGCAGCTCCCGCAGGGACACCCTCGGAAGCGTCCGCCACTGTTCCTGGCTGGTCCGCGGGATCTCCCGGCCGGCGCTCGCCCATGCCTGCGAGGTCAGCCCCGAGCAGTCGTACGACTCCGGCCCCTCGGCGCCCCACACGTACGGCTTGCCGATCTGCCGCACCGCGTAGCGCAGCGCCTCCCCGCCCCCCTGTGAAGGGGTCCGGGCGGTGTCCAGGGCGCCGGAGTCGAGGAGTTCGCGCTGCGCTCCCGCGGTCTGGGTCCGCTCCAGTTCGGTCAGCCGGGCGAGCTGGTCGGCGGAGAGGGTGGCGAGCAGCTTCTGGACGCCCTTCAGTTTCACCTGGACGTCGTCCCGCTGCTTCCTCTGTCGCGCGGCGAGCGTCTGCTCCCGGTCCAGGGCCTGGCGCGAGCGGCTCGCGAGCGTGTCCGCCTTCTTCTCCGCCTCGGCGAGACGGGAGACGGTGCCCGCCCGGTCGCGTGCCGCACGGGCCATCAGATGTCCCTGGTCCAGGGCGCGCTGGGGGTCGTTCGAGAGCAGGAGCCGCAGATAGCCGGAGAGCTCCGAGCGGCCCTGGTACTGCTCGCGCGCGAGTCTTCCCGCCGCGTTGCGGCCCTCGGCGAGCGCCTTGCGGGCGGCGGTGAGGGCGGCGGTGACCTTCTTGGTGTCGGCGGTCTGGAGCCGTAGGTCCTCGCCGGTGGCGTTGAAGGTCTCGGTGGCCTGCTCGGCCTGGCGGTAGAGGGTCTGGAGCCGGGTGAGGAGGGCGGCGACGGAGTCTCCGCCGGCGGGTGGGAGTTCGGCGGCGTCGTCGAGGGGGGTGCCGTCGGCGGGGTCGGTGGTGGTGTCCGCGGTCCCGGCCGGTGGGGCTGCCGGGAGTTCGCCGTCGGAAGGCGGCTCTTCGTCCGGCGGATCGACCGGTGGGGCCGTCGATGCCTCGCCCGCGACCTCGGCGGGGGCCTCCACCGGCGGGTCCGCCGGATCGTCGGCGGTCGCCGGCGGAAGCCCCGCCAGCGCCGTCGTCGCGACCAGCACCCCCGTGCAGACCGTGCGCCGCAGCCTTCCTGACACGTCATCACCTCCACGGAGATGATGGGCGTGCCGGCCGGTGCGATGAGCTCACGAAGGGGCGATTCGGGCTAAGCGGCTCACCCGTTCGGCTTGGACCAGGGCCACTTCAGCTCGCGGCGTTCCCGCCCCTCGGGGGTGTACTCGTAGACCCAGCCGCGCTGGATCCCGAGCCGTTTGGTCCGCCCGGCCGGCTCGCGCCGGTACGCGTGGACGGTCGGGGGCCCGCCGTCGGCGTCCGGCACCGGTACCTCGTACCACTTCGGCGGATGTCCGGTCGGACCGACGAGGACGGGCAGGACCCGCCCGTCCAGGGGGCCGCCACGAAAGAGGGTGTTCTCGCTTCTCACGCCACCAGTCTCATATGAGGTGTGCCGCCTCGCTCACCACGGGGGTCACTCGTCGCGCCAGGGTGCCGACCGGCCCCTCCGCGCGCTCCTGCGCGAGGAGCCGCTTGACGACCGCCGCCGTCTCCTCGTCGCTCGCGGCCGTGGCCGCGAGCAGCGCGATCAGATGGTCGACGAGCCAGTCCCGCAGCTCCGCGGCGGGTGGCTGCTTGTCCTCGTCGAGCCAGATCAGCGAAGCCGCCTCCACCGCGGCGATCCAGGTGCGGACCATCATCCGCAGCCGGGGGCCGGGCGCGTCGACCCCCAGGTGGACGAGGATCTGCTCGGCGGCGGCCCGTCGCACCTCGTCGACGATCGCCGTCGTACGGGAGGTCTCCGCGACGCTCCCGCCCTGGAGCAGGGCGCTGAATCCGGCGTCGTGCTGGTCGACGAAGGTGAGGTAGCGGTCGAGGACCCGGCCGAGGCGCTCGGTCGGCGGCCCGGCCGCCGGCTCGAAGAAGCACCGCTCCAGCGCGTCGGCGGAGGAGCGCAGCGCGGCCTCGTACAGCTGCTGCTTCCCGCCGGGGAAATAGCGGTAGACGAGCGGCCGTGAGACTCCGGCCGCCTCGGCGACGTCGTCGAGGGAGACCTCGTCCGGCGCCCGGTGCGCGAAGAGCGTCAGGGCGGCGGCGAGGAGCTGCAGCCGCCGTTCCTCGACGCTGAGCCGGCGGTACGCGGGCGAGGCGGCACTGGTCATGCCTCGCAGGGTAGCTCCGCGAGGTGTCACGCAGGGGAGTCGTGTCGATGTGCGGCTCCGCCGCGCGGCCGCGCTCGCCGCCCGCGCGGGTGCGTGGCCACGCCGACGGCCCCGACCCCGTATCCGATGTGCGGCCGCCGCGTGGCCACGGTCGCCGCCCCGCGCGGACCGCCGCTCACGCCAGCAGCCCGGAGGACTTCCACAGGCGTCGGCCCGGTCCCCGCAGCACCCCGATGTCGTCGAGGAAGTCCGTCAGCCGCTTGGCGCCCGACTGCATCACTTCTCGGCGGTGGCCGCTCGCGCGGACCTGGGCGAGGGCCTGGCGGCGGTCCAGGCCGACGTTCTCGTACACCTGGGGGTTGATGAAGCAGGTGGAGAAGACGCGGGCGGCCTCGCCGCAGCTGAGGCGGGTGAACTCCTGCTCCCAGCGGGGCGCGGTCACCATCTGGCGCCGCAGCTCCTCGCGGGCGTAGCGCACATGCCGCGCCTCCTCGACGACGTGGATGCGGGTCACCCCGCGCACCAGGGTCTGGACACGCTCGTCCGGGAAGGTCAGGCGCTGCATCCAGTCGAGGATCTCCTCGCCGAGGAGGGTCGCCGCGAAGGAGCCGGGGGTGGTGGAGACGGTCTTCAGGACGCGGGCGAGATTGTGGTAGATCCGCGGGACCCGGTACGCGGGTGCGCCGCCCTTCTGGATCATCCGGGCGAACATCATCGAGTGCCGGCACTCGTCGGCGATCTCGGTGAGCGCGTAGCGCACGTGGTCGCTGGTGAGTGACTTGTCGTAGATGTGCCGGACGAGCAGCTGCATCAGGATGATCTCGAACCAGATCCCCAGCGAGGCGAGCGAGGCGGCCTCGTGCCGGGCGAGGTCCATCCGCTGCTCCTCGGACATCTTCCGCCACAGCGGGGTGTCGTAGAGGGAGACCAGCTCAGGCGGCCAGAACCACTTGCCCTCCTCGACCGGGGCCTCCCAGTCGAGCTCGGTCTCCGGGTCGAAGGAGTGCTTGAGGGAGGACTCGAGCAGCCGCGCGGCGACCTGCTCCCGGTCGCGCAGGGGGCCGAGGGCGTCCCGGATGAGAGTGAAGTCGTGCTCGGTCCGTGTGGTCATGACGGTGAGACACCTCGCTGTGCACGCGGTCGAGTTACCTGTGGTCACCTCTTATGAGACTGCTCGTCAGCAAGACCGTCAATCCCTTGCGCACTACTTGTTGACCCTCTGTCTACCAACGTGTGAGCCTGCCGGAAGGAGCACGTTCGGCGAGCGAAGGAGTCGTCAGTGTCGACGCACGACCTTTACGTGAAGGCCCCGAGGGAATCCCTCTGGAACGTCCCGGCGACCGGGCAGGCCCGCTTCAACTGGGAGTACGAGGACGGCCGCGAGCGTCTCCTCGCCCTCTACCAGAAGGGCAAGGACAAGCAGTGGGACGGCGCCACCCGCATCGACTGGGAGCTCGAGGTCGACCCGTACGACCCGCTCGGCACCCCGGACGACGTCCTCACGCTGCACGGCACCCGGCACTGGGCGAAGATGACCGAGAAGGACAAGGGGGATCTGCGCAGGCACTACGCCTCCTGGCAGTTCAGCCAGTTCCTCCACGGCGAGCAGGGCGCGATGGTCTGCGCCGCCCGGATCGTGGAGTCGGTCCCCGACCTGGACGCCAAGTTCTACTCGGCGACCCAGACGATGGACGAGGCGCGGCACGCGGAGATCTACGGCCGCTTCCTGCACGAGAAGGTCGGGATGCTCTACCCGATCAACGACAACCTCCAGGGCCTGCTCGGCGACACCCTGCGCGACTCGCGCTGGGACATGCCGTATCTCGGGATGCAGGTCCTCATCGAGGGCCTGGCGCTGGCAGCCTTCGGGATGATCCGCGACACGACGGACAAGCCGCTCCCGAAGCAGATCCTGGCGTACGTGATGCAGGACGAGGCCCGGCACGTGGCCTTCGGGCGGATGGCGCTGCGCGACTACTACAAGCAGCTGTCCGACGCGGAACTGCGCGAGCGCGAGGAGTTCGTGATCGAGGGCTGCTACCTGATGCGGGACCGGCTGCGCGGGGTCGAGGTCCTGGAGAACTTCGGCATACCGAAGAAGGAGGCGGAGGAGCTCAGCGAGCAGAGCGAGTTCCTGCACCTCTTCCGCAAGCTGCTGTTCAGCCGGATCGTCCCGTGCGTGAAGGACATCGGCCTGTGGGGCGAGCGCCTTCAGAAGGCGTACCTGGACATGGGCGTCTTCGACCTCGGCGACTCGAACCTGGATCTGCTGATGACCCAGGACGAGGAGATCGCCGAGGCGCTGGACCGGGAGCGCTTCGCGGTGGAGGAGGGCGAGCGGATCGCGGAGGTCGACGAGGCGATCGCGCAGGGCGCGGCGGAGGGGTAGCCGCAGGGGAAGCCGTCGGGGCGGGTCCGGGATCGGACCCGGAGCGTGGGTGCGCGTACGGGTGACGTAGCGTGCCCGGCATGACCATGCCGCCTTCGCCGAGCCAGCCGCCCCACAACCCCTACGGCGGGCCCGTGCCGCCCCCGCACCAGCCCGGTGCGTTCGGGGCTCCGCAGGGCTTCCCTCCGCAGGGTGTCCCGCCGCAGTACCAGGGGCCGGGCGCCGGGGCGTGGGGGCAGCCGCCCATGGGGCCGCCGCCGAAGAAGAAGCTGTCGGCCGGTGCGATCGTCGCCATCGTCCTCGGCTCCCTGGTCCTGGTCGGCGGTCTCGGTTACGGGGCGATCGCCGGGCTCTCCGGTGTCACCGGCTCCTTCCCCGAGGCGACGCACAAGCTGGTCGTCCCCAAGACCCTTCTCGCCGGCGAGTACACGCTGGTCTCCGACCTCTCCGAGACCGAGGGCAAGGAGATCGAGGACACCCCCGACCTCACCGTGAAGGACGCCGAGGCGGCGGTCGGGCAGTACAGCGGCAAGGACGAGTCCGCCCTCGTCGTCTCCGGGATGCACGGACGGATCAAGAACGCCGAGCTCACCCGTTCGTCCATCCTCAAGGGCGCCGCCACGGAGAAGGGCTCGACGCTCGTCGTCCGGCCCAAGGACTTCACCCCCGCCGGGTACGGCGTGACCATCAGCTGTCAGGTCACCACGTCGAAGGACGCCCTGGGCACGACCACGCTCCCCATGTGCGCCTGGGGCGACGACAACACCGCCGCCGCGGTGGCCCGGGTCACCCCCGAGTCGGCGACCGCCGACCCGAAGGACATCGACCTGGCCGAGCTCGCCGAGACCACGGCCAAGATCCGCGCGGAGATCCGCAAGCCGATCGGCTGACGTCCTCGGAAAGCCGATCGGCCGACGTCCTGGCAAGGCCGATCGATCGGCGTCCTCGGACAGTCGATCAGCCGACGTCCTCGGAGGGGGCGGGGCGCAGCGCCTCCTCCATCACCGCCCGGGCGATCGGTGCCGCGCTGCCGCCGCCGCTGATGTCCACGCGGCTGGCCTCCGCGTCCTCGATGACGACCGCCACCGCCACCGCGGGCTGGGCCGCGTCCTCGGCCTGCGCCCAGGCGATGAACCAGGCGTACGGCGTCCCGGTGTTGCCCAGTCCGTGCTGGGCCGTGCCCGTCTTGCCGCCGACGCGCGCCCCGGGGATGGCCGCGTTGGTGCCCGTGCCCTCCTCGACCGCCTTGACCATCAGCCGCTGCAGTTGGGCGGCGGTCGAGGGGCGCATCGCCTGGCGGAAGCTGCGGCGCCCGGTGGTGTCGACCGTCGTGCCGCCGGACGTCGTCGTCCGTTCGACCAGATACGGGTGGGCGATCTCCCCGTTGTTGGCGACCGCCGCCGCCACCATCGCCATCTGCAGCGGGGTCGCCGTCGTGTTGAACTGGCCGATCGACGACAGCGCCAGCTGGTCGGGGCTCATGTCCGTGTCGAAGTTGGACCTCGCGACCCAGGCGGGGACCTTCAGACGCGTGTCGTCGAAGCCGAACCGCTCGGCCGCGTCGACCATCCCCGTCAGGCCCACCTCCACCCCGAGCCCGGCCATCACCGTGTTGCACGACCACTGGATCGCGTACGCCAGCGAGGCGTTCCCGCACCCCTTCGCGGCGTTCGGGAGGACCTGCCGCGTGCCCGGCAGCACGAAGGGGTCGGGGGTGTCCGTCGGAGCGTCGACGTCCGTCACCACGTCCGCGTCGAGCGCCGCGGCCGCGGTCACGATCTTGAAGGTCGAGCCGGGGGGATAGGTCTGCCGGATCGCGCGGTTCAGCATCGGCTGGTTCGGCGAGGAGTTCAGCCGTGCCCACGCCTCCTCGACCTTCGGTCCGGTTCCCGACAGCAGCCCGGGGTCGTACGAGGGAGAGGAGACCAGGGCCAGGATCCGTCCGCTCGACGGCTCGATCGCCGCGACCGCCCCGCGCTTCCCGCCGAGCCCCCGGTAGGCGGCCTCCTGCATCGACGCCCGGACCGTCGTCACCGCCTTCCCGCCCGGCTGCCGGCCCCGGGTGACGTCGTTCCAGAACGGCAGCGGGGCGAGCAGCGCGCTCGTACCGGCGAGGATGTCGTCCTCGGCGCTCTCCACGAACGCGGTGCCGTACGTCTGGGAGGCGTAGCCGGTCACCGGGGCGTACAACGGGCCCTGCTTGTAGGTCCGTTCGTAGCGCAGCTGCTGCCCGCTGTCCCGTGAGCCGGTCACCGGCCGTCCGTCGACGAGGATCGCGCCGCGCGGCTGGCCCCAACGGGCGATCGCCGGGCGCCGGTTGGCCGGGTTCTCGTCCAGTTCGTCCGCCTGGAGGACCATCACCCGCGCGGCGTTCACCAGGAGCGCCACCAGGAGGAGCAGGCAGAGCGCGGCCGCGCGGCGGATGTACGGGATCACCGGGCGTCCTCCACGATCGGGGCGATGACCCCGGTCTCGACGGCGTCGGGGAGCGGGGCGCGGGCCGAGTCGCTGACCCGGATCAGCAGCGCCACGATGACCCAGTTGGTGACGACGGACGAGCCGCCCTGCGCCAGGAACGGCATGGGCATGCCGGTCAGCGGGATCAGGCCCATCACCCCGCCGGCGATCACGAAGACCTGGAGCGCCAGGATGGAGGCGAGGCCGATCGCGAGGAGCCGCCCGAAGGGGTCGCGCAGGGCGAGCCCGGCCCGGTAGCCGCGTGCGACGAGCAGCGCGTACAGCAGGAAGAGGGCGGTCAGTCCGACCAGGCCGAGCTCCTCGCCGGCCGTGGCGAGGATGAAGTCGGACTTCGCGGCGAATCCGATCAGGATGGAGTGCCCGAGTCCGAGGCCGGTGCCGAGCACTCCGCCCGCGGCGAAGGAGAAGAGGGACTGCGCGAGCTGCCCCGGCCCGTCGCCCGCCTCGATGGAGGCGTACGGGTTCAGCCAGTCCTCGACCCGGCTGTGCACATGGGGTTCGAAGGAGCCGACGGCGAAGGCCCCGACGGCCGCCAGGAGCAGCCCGACGGCGATCCAGCCGGTCCGGCCGGTCGCCACGTAGAGCATGATCACGAAGAGTCCGAAGAAGAGCAGCGAGGTGCCCAGGTCCCGCTCCAGGACCAGCACGCCCACGCTCAGTACCCAGATCGCGGCGATCGGCCCGAGCACCCGGCCGGTGGGGAACTGAAGCTTCCAGATCCTGCGGCCGGTGTACGCCAGCGCGTTGCGGTTCGCCGCGAGGTAGGCGGCGAAGAAGACGGCCAGCAGGATCTTGGCGAACTCGCCCGGCTGGAAGGAGAGTCCGCCGATCCTGATCCAGATCTTGGCCCCGTTCACGGCCGGGAAGAAGATCGGCACGAGCATCAGGGCGAGCGCGGTGGCCATCGACAGGTACGCGTACCGCTGGAGCACCCGGTGGTCGCGCAGCAGCACCACGACGGCGATGAAGAGTGCCACCCCGAGCGTCGACCAGACCAGCTGGGTGAAGGCGGCCTGGTCGTGGGGGGTCTCCAGGTCGAGCCGGTAGATCAGCACCAGGCCGAGCCCGTTGAGGAGCACGGCGATGGGCAGCAGCAGCGGATCGGCGTACGGCGCGCGGAAGCGGACGGCGAGATGGGCCAGGAGCGCGAGCGCGCCGAGACCGGCGCCGTAGCGGACGGCGTCCGGTGGCACGGCGCCGCTCCTGGCCAGGCCGACGTCGGCGTAGCCGAGCACGGAGATGAGGACGGCGCAGACGAGGAGGGAGAGTTCCACGCCGCGGCGCTTCGGGGTGAGCGGCCCGGGCGGGGGAGCGTCCGCCGTCGTTGCGGTCATGGTTCGCAACGTAGCAAGCGGTAACCCTTATATCCCTTATGTGTGACGGTGTGCCGTCAGTGCTCCGGCTCGGTCTCCCGCACGTCGAAGGAGACGTACTCCGGCAGGGTCAGCCGGGCCAGCGCCCCGCCCCCGTCGTCCGGCGCCTCGCCGAAGACCAGCTCCGCGCCGATCACTTCGGCCTGCCCCACCGCGATCGTCAGCCCGAGCCCGTGCCCCTTTCCGCCGCTCTCCGTACGGAACCGCTGCGGCCCGGTCGCCAGGAGGTACTCCGGGTATCCGGTGCCGTGGTCCCGCACCGTGACGACCGCGCCGTCCACGGTCAGGACCACCGGTGGGGCGCCGTGCTTGTGCGCGTTGGCGACGAGATTGCCGAGGACCCGCTCCAGGCGCCGCCTGTCCGTCTCTACGGTGGCGTCCCGGACGATCCGCACCTCGGTCTCCGTGCCCGACGCGCGCACCACCCGCCGTGCCAGCGGGGCGAGGTCGTGCACCGCCAGATCCACCGTCTCGTTGCGGGCGTCGAGCCGCGAGATCTCCAGCAGGTCCTCGGTCAGGTCGCGCATCGCCTTCACCCGGTCCTGTACGAGCTCCGAGGGGCGGCCCTGCGGCAGCAGTTCCGCGGCGGCCGACAGGCCGGTCAGCGGGGTGCGCAGCTCGTGCGCGACATCGGCGGTGAAGCGCTGCTCGCTCTGCAGCTTGCGCTGGAGCGAGGAGGCCATCGTGTCGAGCGCCCCGGAGACCGTGGCCACCTCGTCCTGGGGGCGCGAAGGGTCCTTCGTACGAGGGTCGTTGACTCGCGCGTCGAGGTCGCCCGCGCTGATCCGCCGGGCGACCTGGGCGGTCAGGTGCAGCCGCCGGGTGACCCGGGTGACGGCGAAGGCGCCCAGCAGCAGCGTGGCCCCGATCGCCAGGACCGAGGAGCCCAGGATCGAGCGGTCGAGCCCGTCGATGGTCTCGGCGCTCGTCGTGTAGTCCTGCTGCACGGCGAGGACGCGGCCGTCCGCGGGGCCCGCCGCCCACATGGTCGGCCGGCCCTCGTGCTCCACGACCACCGTGCCGCGCTCACCCCGGAGGGCGAGGGCGCGCAGCGAGCCCGGCAGACCCTCCGGGTCGATCCCGGAGAACCGGGGGAGCGGGTCGCCCGCCTCATAGGCGCGGGTGGCGGCGGTGAGCCGGGTCAGCGCCCTCTCGCGGGAGTCGCTCACCGTCTGCCCGGCCACCGAGACGTGCACGAGTACGCCGAGCAGCGCCGCCAGGGCGCAGCACATGACCGCGATGAAGACCGTGGACTTCCAGGTGAGGGTCGCGGTCCAGGCGGGGAGGCGCAGCCTCGCGCGCCGGGTCACCGGGGCTCTCCGGAGAGCACGTCGGCCGAAGGGGACGGGGTGGGCGAGGGGTGCGGAGGCGCCGTGGGCTCCACGAAACGGGGCCGGGGGGTCGAGGAGGGGGACGGGACCGGCGGCTTGACGCGCACGATCTCGTCCCGGGCCGGCAGCATCGCGCGCTGCTGCTCGTCCCAGGACCAGGCGGTGCGGTACTCGTACCCGGGAATCCCGGCCGAGGAGGCCCGCACGATCACGTCCCGGCCGGCCAGCTCCACGCTGATGACCTGCTCGATGGTGGACATGATCCGGGTGAGGCCGTCGTTCTCGGCGAGATAGACCCGCAGGCCGACCTGCTGATCGGGCATCCGGATGCCGACGATCAGCTCGTCGCGGCCGTTGCCGGTCAGGTCGCGGTAGTACGGCCGCATGACCGGGCATTTCGCGGGCTCGGTGGCGCACCGGCCGATCTGCCGGGCCGTCTCCTCGTACATGCCGTCCGCGCCGGAGTACGTGTCGGGGTGGGCGTTCACCTCCGCCCGGACCACGGCCACGGCGTCGACGCGGTGGACGTCGTTGTCGGGGGCCTTGATGCCGGGGACGCTCTGGGTGTCGGTCTCGCCGTAGTCGAGGGGCGGCTCGCTCGCGGGCGGCAGGTCGGGCCAGAGCCGGACCGGGCCGACGGCGGTGGGCGTGGGGCCGGCGCTCTCCAGTCCACCCACGCCGCCGCAGCCGGAGAGCACGAGCGGCGCCGCCGCGGCCAGGGCCACGGCGGCGACGAGCGGCCGTCCGCGCGGTCTCACACTGCTCCTCGGGGCTGATGGGCTCGCTGCTTCACCGGGTCGGCGAAGAGGATGACGTTGTCGGTGCGGTGACCGTCCTTGATCGGGCCCCCACAGGTGATCAGCCGGAGCACGGGACGGTCGGTCTTCCCGTAGACCTTATTCGTAGGGAAGTCCTTTTTGTCTACCGGGCCGGGGTCCACGCCCGCCGCCGGTGCCACCAGGCGCGTCGGCTCCGAGGCGGGCGGGGGCGGCCTCGTGCCGGGCCGGGGCCGCCGTGGCGTTCCGTACGCGCACATCCGGCGCGGGGGCGCCCGCGCCCGCGGAACGGGCGAGCGGGCCCCCGCCGACGGTCAGGGCGGGTGCGGAACCGGCGAATGGGCCCGCGGCGGGCGGACCGAGGGCTCCGCCGGGCTCGACGGCCCCGACCGGCGAGGTCCTGGTGTGCGTCGGCGGTGGGGGTGCTCATCGGGGGCTCCGGATCCTCGCCGCGAGAGCTCGATGGATTCGAAGCCGAATGTCCGGTATTGCTGCTTCGTAATGGCTGCCCGTAGGCGCCGCCACTGAGCTGTCACAGCTCCATCCGGTCGAGTGCCGCACGGCAGAAGGTGAGCAGCTTCTCGTCCTCGTGGACGTCGTGGCTGCTGGAGCCGCTCTCGCGCACGTTGTGACGGCGGCGCCGGGCCAGCTCCGCCCGGATCAGCCCCTCCGCGGCCGCGGCCGCGGGACCCATCTCCGCCAGGCACTCGGCGATGTCGACGCGCGCATGCCGGTTCTCCTCCCAGGCCGCCATGAGCACCGGGAGCGCAGACTCCACGTCCCCGGAGACCCGCCACAGGGCCGTCGCGCCGCGCACCCGCACCCACAGGTCGCGGGCGGTGAGGCAGGGGAGCAGGGCCGGCGCGCCGGCGGCCGCGGCCGGGCCGATCTCGCCCAGGGCCCGGGCGGCCACGCACCGGTCGGCGTCCGGCGCGCCGGACCGCAGCCGGGCCTCCAGGGCGGGCAGCACGGCGCCGCGGTCGCCCTCCACGGACCAGAGTGCGAGCGCCGCCTGCGCCGATACCGCGGCCGCGTCGCTCTCCAGCAGCGCCCGCACCTCCGGCAACGCCTCCCGGGCGGCGGGACCGAAGGACGCCAGGGCCCGCAGCGCCGCCTCCTGCACCCAGTCCCTACGGTTCGGCGGCGCCTCGCGGAGCACCCGCAACACCTCGGGCAGCGCCTGGACGCCCCGGACCGAGGCCAGCGCGAAGAGCAGCGGCGCCGCGTGGTCGTACAGCCGGTCGTCCAGCTCGACCCGGGCCAGCCGACGGCGCAGCGCGGGGGCGAGCGGGACGGCGGCGGGGCCCAGGGTGGGTACCGCGTACAGCAGCTCGCGCCGCACCTCCGGCTCCCGCAGGGCCCGGGCGAGCAGCGGCACCGCCCGCGGGTCGCCGGACCTGGCGAGGGCGAGCAGCGCCCTCGCCCGCCCGTCGGGCGCCCCGGGGCCCGGGGCGGCGAGCCACCCCGCGAGGGCGTCGACCGCCGGGCCGGTCAGCTCGAACAGCCCCTCCAGGAACGAGGCGGCGGCCTCGCGCAGCCTCGGCTCGGGGTCGGCGAGCTGCGCCCCGACCAGGCGCACCACCTCCTCGTACCGCCCGCGCCACACCCGTATCAACCCGCCGCACAGCCAGATCGCGTCCGCCCTCTGCGCCCGGTCGGGACTGCGCAGCTGGGAGAGGACCAGCGCGATCCGGTCGTCCACGCGGTCGTCGAGCGCGGTGTGGAGCGTCCGCATCAGCTCGTCGGTCCACGGGGTGGGGCGGCCGGCGGACCGCTCCTCGAACAACTCGCGGACCTGCCCGATCAGGGTGGGCGTGGAGGGCCGGGGGCTCTCGGGGCGCGGCTCGACGGACGCCGTCCGCACCTCGTCCAGCAGGTCCGTCACCCGCTCCACGACATCGTCCGGAACCTCGCCCGGCGCGCACCGGGCCAGCTGGGCCAGGGCCGCGAGCCGCAGCCCGGGCGCCTGCGCGGCGCGGGTGAGCCAGCCGAGCCACTCGACCGTCTCGGCCCGCAGCGACTCGTGCCGCCGCGCGATCCGTCCGACGGCCTCCACCAGGGCGAGCCGCACCTCCGTGTCGCACTCGACCGTCAGCCGCTCCCGCAGCAGGGTCAGGACGCGCGCCGGGTCCGGGTGCAGCGAGGCGAGCGCGCACGGGGCGGCCAGTCGTACCTCGGGATCGGGGTCGCCGACCAGGCAGAGGAAGACGTCCGCACCGGCGGCGACGGCGGCCGCCGCCATGGCGTAGTTGGCGGCGGGGATGAACTCCTCGTCGTCCGGGTCCAGTTGATCCAGCTCGTCGTCGTCGCTCAGGTCGATCCCGCCGATGCTGGTCAGCAACTCGACGATGCCGCCCCGGTCCTGGACCTTCGGATCGGCGACGAGTTCGAGCAGGAAGGGGATGCAGGCGAGCGTCGAGTCGTACACATCGCCCTGGTGGTGCACCGCGCCGTACATCCCGTCGAGGGCGACCTCGCGCTCCGCCGGATCCGCCGAGGCGAGTCCGCGCAACAGCCCCGGCACATCGTCCGCGGGGCCGTAGGCATGGCCCAGCGAGGCCCAGTCGACCTCCTCGATCCCCGTCAACATGCCGGCCGCCGCCTTCCCCGTGAGCGCTGTACCAGGCAGCAAGTGTGCACCACGGTCCCGACAACCAGGACCCGCTGACCGGACGCGGTCCACGAACCGCCCCCGGGGCGCATGCTTTGCGCCACGCGCCCGGCAGGGTCGGGGAGTTGCCCCGGGGCGCGTTCGGCGCGCCGGGCGGCTCGAACCGGCGCTTCCGGGTGCCTTGCGTGTGTCCCATGGCTGAATCGGCCGGGATACGGGAGTAGCGGCGGCCGTCCGGGGTGAGGACTGACCCGTGGATCTGCCTCGTATCGCGCCGATGCTCGCCACGCCCGGCGCGCTGCCACCCCCCGGGCGGGACGCCGCGTGGGCCTACGAGACCAAGCAAGATGGCCAAAGGGCGATGCTCTATCTCGGCGGGGACGGCGGCCTCGTCGTGCGCTCGCGGTCCGGCGAGGACGTCTCCGCGGCCTATCCGGAACTCCTGGCGCTGGGCCGGGCGCTGCCCGTCGGCCGTGCGGCGGTGCTGGACGCGGAGATCGTCGTGCTCGACGAGAGCGGACGCAGCGACTTCGCCCGGCTCCAGCCCCGGATGGGTCTCGCGGGCTCACCCGCGCGGGCGCGGCGGATGGCGGTGAGCGACCCGGTGCACGCCGTCCTGTTCGACGTGGTGTTCCTGGACGGACGGCTGCTGACCGGTCTGCCCTGGACACAGCGGCGCCAGGAGCTCGACGGGCTGTCGCTGGAAGGCCCGGCCTGGTCGACGCCGCGCGCCCTGGTGGGCCACGGCGAGGCCGCGCTCAGGGCGACCCGCGAACACGGCATGGAGGGACTCGTCTGCAAGCGGATCATCTCCCGGTACGAACCGGGGGTGCGTTCCAGGAACTGGATCAAGATCCGCAACATGCGCACCGCGGACATCGTCGTCGGCGGCTGGCTGCCCGGCGGTGGACGGCCGTCCGGCCTGCCGGGATCGGTCCTCATGGGCCAGCGTCACGCCGGCGGACTGCGCTACGTCGGCAGTGTGGGCACCGGATGGAGCGAGTCCGAGCGCACCGCGCTGGCCCGGCTGCTGCACGCCGCCGAGATCGACGACTGCCCCTTCTCGGAGGTGCCGCCGGTGGCCGGGGCGCACTGGGTCCTGCCACGGCTGGTGGGCGAGGTCCGGTACGCCGTCCGGACCCGGAACGGGCTGCTGCGCCAGCCGTCCTGGCTGCGGCTGCGACCGGACCTGACACCCGAGGAGTCCGCGGCCGACTTCGACTGAGGCGACGGGGTGAGGGGTGGTGCGAGGCGGGGCGACGGGGGGCGGGGTGTGCGGCGGGGTGACGGGGGGCGGGGTGAGGCGAGGCGGGTGACGGGGGCGCGATAGGCGAGGTGGGGCGACGGGGGGATGGATGGACCGGGGGCCGGGGCCGGGGGACGCGACACGAGGCGACGCGCGACGTCACGGCGTGACGCGACACGAGGCGACGCGCGGCGTGGCGTGGGCGGTGTGTGTCAGGGCGGACCGGGCAGGGCCCCGGCCCGGTCCGGGTCGAAGAGCGGCGCGAGCAGATCCCCGTACCGCTCCAGACGTGGCGCGATGTCGTCCATCAGCAGCACGAGCTCTCCGGGGTCTCCGCACGCCTCGACCTCCTCCCAGGTCACCGGTGCGGAGACGGTCGGCCGTGACCGGGCCCGCAGGGTGTAGGGGGTGGCGGTGGTCTTGGCGGCCGCGTTCTGGCTGAAGTCGACGAAGACCTTCCCCGGCCGCAGGGCCCGCGCCATCCGGTGCACCACCAGGGCGGGGTGGTCCGCCTCGGCCAGGACGGCGAGCTGTTTCGCGTACGCCGAGACCTGGTCGGAGGGCGTCGGCTCCACCGGGACGAGCAGATGCAGGCCCTTGGCGCCGGAGGTCTTCACGAACGCCTCCAGGCCGTCCTCGGCGAGCCGCTCGCGCAGCCAGAGCGCCACCCGGCAGCACTCCACGACGGTCGCGGGCGGCCCGGGGTCGAGGTCGAAGACGATCCGGTCGGCGACGGCGGGGGAGTCGGACCGCCACTGGGGAGTGTGGAACTCCACCACCAGGTTCGCCGCCCACATCAGGGAGGGCAGGTCCTGGATCATCACCTGCCGGGCGCGCGGGTCCTCGGAGCGCGGTACCGGGGTGGTCTTCACCCAGGCGGGTGTGCCGGGCGGCGGGTTCTTGGTGAAGAAGAGCTGGCCGTCGGGGCCGTCCGGGTAGCGCAGGAAGGAGACGGGCCGGTCGCGCAGATGGGGGAGGAACGCGGTCCCGACGGTGGCGTAGTAGTGCAGCAGCTCGCCCTTGGTGGTGCCGGTGGCCGGGTGGAGGATCTTGTCCAGGTTGCTGAGCGCCAGGCGCCGCCCCTCCACCTCTGTGATCGGCGTCATACGATGAGAATCCCATGATTCCGGGAATCTCGTGTGAAAGGGATGAAACGTGCGATCCATCTGGAACGGCGCCATTTCCTTCGGCCTGGTCAGCATCCCGATCAAGCTGGTGAACGCCACCGAGAGCCGGTCCGTGTCCTTCCGCCAGATCCACGCCGAGGACGGCGGCCGGATCCGCTACCGCAAGGTGTGCGAGCTGGACGGCGAGGAGGTCTCCCAGGCGGAGATCGGCAAGGCGTACGAGGACGCCGACGGGACCATGATCCCGATCACCGATGACGATCTGGCCTCCCTGCCGCTGCCGACGGCGAAGACGATCGAGATCGTGGCCTTCGTGCCGGCCGGGGAGATCGACCCGCTCCAGATGGACGCCGCCTACTACCTCTCCGCGAGCGGAGTGCCGGCCGCCAAGCCGTACACCCTGCTGCGGGAGGCGCTGAAGCGCAGCGACAAGGTGGCCGTGGCGAAGTACGCGCTTCGGGGGCGGGAGCGGCTCGGGATGCTCAGGGTCGTGGACGATGTGATCGCGATGCACGGACTGCTCTGGCCGGACGAGATCCGCGCCCCCGAAGGGGTGGCCCCGGAGACTCCGGTCGCGATCCGGGACGCCGAACTGGACCTGGCGGACGCCCTGATGGCCACGCTCGGCGAGGTGGACATCGCCACCCTGCACGACGACTACCGGGAGGCCGTCGAGCAGATGATCGCCGCGAAGGCGGAGGGCGGCGAGGGGGTCGCGCCCCCGGAGCCCGAGGCGGAGGGCGGCGGCAGGGTCATCGACCTGATGGCCGCGCTGGAGAGCAGTGTCCGCGCGGCGAAGGAGGCGCGCGGGGAGGGCGACGTCGCCGAGGTGACCAAGCTGGCGCCCCGCAAGACGGCGTCGCGGACCCCGAAGGAGACGGGCGCGCGGAAGTCCACGGCGAAGACGGCCGCGAAGAAGACGGCGGCGCCGGCCCGCAAGTCGACGTCCAGGACGGCGGCGGGCGGCAAGGCCACGACGGCGAAGTCGACCGCCAAGTCCACCGCGAAGTCCACCGCGAAGAAGGCGGCGGCCAAGAAGACGACGGCGAAGAAGGCGACCCCGCGCAAGCGCAGTGCGTGAGGCCGCCGGTCACGGCTCTTCGGGGTGTCTCTTACGGGGTGTCCCGAAGAAGCTCCCGCAGTGACCCCTTCATCGCGTCGACGAACGCCTCCCGCTCCGCCTCGCCCACCAGGTCGAGCGAGAGGTACGGGTTGAGGTCCTCCAGCTCCACCAGCAGCAGCTCGCCGTCCGGGGCGCGGCAGGCGTCGACGCGCTGGATGCCGAAGTCCAGGTCGTTCCAGTCGACGAAGCGCTGTGCGAACTCCAGGTCCGCGGCGGTCGGGGCGTACGGTTCGAGCCTCCAGCGGGCCTCCGGGTCCGGGGCGTACAGGGCGTACTGGAAGGTGGGCCCGACGAAGTAGAACGACACCTCGTACGCGAACGGGATGCGCGGCTGGACGAGCATCCCGGCGGGGTCCACCTCGCCGAGCCGGGCCCGTTCCACGAACCTGAGCCCGACCGAGTCCGCGCCGAGCAGGGGCTTCACCACGTACTCCGCGGCCTCGGGCAGCCGCTCGAACTCCTCGCGCCGCCCCGCCGTGGGAATGACCGGAAACCCCTCCCTCGACAGGTGGAGGAGATAGTCCTTTCCAGCCATGTCGCCCTTGCCGGAGAGCGAATTGAACATCCGCACGCCGGCCTCGCGCGCGGCGCGCGTGAAGGCGTCGTACGCCTCCTGGTAGTGGATCACGGGCCCGCTGTTGCGCACGACGACGGCGTCGAAGCGGCCCATCAGCGCGGCCGCGTCGAGCGGATGGCAGAGCGCGACCTCGAACTCCTCGCGGAGCCGGCCGGAGAGCCAGATGTCCTCGTCGCAGTAGCGCCGCCCGCGCGCCTGATAGCCGAGGTCGGTGACGTAAAGAAGCGTTCCCATGGGGGCATCCAAGCAGACCGAATCGGCCGCATAACGGACAGGGTCAGTCGCGGAGCGGACAACCGGAACCTCACGCTGTCGGGCGACGACCTACTCCGACAGGAAGCGGCCCGGATCGCCGTCGCGGGACACGCGCGAGGCGTCCCGCGTGGGGGTGCGGGGGACGGAACACGGACTCGGTTCGGAGCTCCGTACGTCCGTCGATTCCTCTGATCACCGCACCGGGGTGCGGGACAATGGCGGGCCGATGGGGCAAGACTCGGGAGGGGACGCACGTGCACGCCCAGGAGACGACGTTCAGCAAGCTGGTCCATGGTGAGACGCAGTTCCAGGTCCCGCTGTACCAGCGCACGTACACCTGGCAGCGGGACGAGTTGCGGCAGTTGTGGGACGACGTGCTGGAACTCGTCGAGGACAAGCTGGAGGGAAGGGCCCCGGCGGCCCACTTCCTCGGGTCGGTGGTGCTCGCGCCGGAGCGGGTCGCGGCGGGTGGGATGCAGCGCTGGCTCGTCGTGGACGGCCAGCAGCGGCTGACCACGCTGATGCTCGCCTTCACCGCACTGCGGGACCACCACAAGGCTCAGGGGCGGGACAAGAAGGCGGCCCGCATCCACGACCTCGTCCTGGTCAACGGCTACCAGGACGGGAACGACCACTACCGTCTGCTGCCGACCCAGGCCGACCGCGAGGCGTTCGTCGCCTGTGTCGAGACGCTCCCCACGGCCGGCGGACCCGGCAACATCGGTGGGGCGTACCGGTTCTTCCTCGCCGCTCTGACCGAGGGAGAGGAACAGGCCGGCGAAGAATGGGCCGGCGCGGTCGAGTCCGTGCTCCGCGACTTCCTCTCCATCGTGTCGATCACCGCGGCCGAGGGCGACAACGTGTACCGGATCTTCGAGTCCATCAACAACACGGGTGTCGGCCTGAGCCAGAGCGACCTGTTGCGCAACTACCTCTTCATGTGCCTTCCCAAGCGCGGAGAGGCCGTCTACCGGAACCTGTGGCTTCCTATGCAGGAGCTGCTGGGTCCGGCCAGGCTGGAACTCCTCGTCTGGCTCGACCTGGTCGTCGGTGGCGACAACCGCGCCAAGCAGAGCGAGATCTACCGGGATCAGAAGAAGCGTCTCGAACCACTGAGCACGGACGAGGCGGCGCTGGAGGCGGAGATCGCCCGGCTGCACGTGCGGGCCGGCCGTCTCATGCGGATCGTCGAGCCGGAGCGGGAGAGCGACCCGGGCCTGCGGGAGGTGCTGGAGCGACTCTCCCGCTGGGGCGGTCAGACCCACTATCCGCTGGCGCTGCTCCTTCTCGACCGGGTGGACGAGGGCCACTGCGGTCCGGCGGAGGCGGCCTCTGCCCTGTCGTACGCGGAGAGCTACATGGTTCGGCGGCTGTTCGCCGGCAACTCCACGACGGGAAACAACCGCACGTTCATGGAACTGCCCAAGGAGGTGGAGAAGGAGCTGGAGAACGAGCGCTCGCTCGCGGACGCGGTACGCCATGCCCTGTCGGCCAAGACCGGCACGCGCGTCTGGCCCTCCGACGCGGTGATGCGCGAGGCCGTCCGCAGCCGCCCCTTCTACAAGTCGGGCCGCTCGAACCAACGCTTCGAGATTCTGCGCCGGTTCGAGGAGAGCTACAACGCCAGCGAGCCGGTCGACTACACCAAGGCGAAGCTCACCGTGGAGCACGTGCTGCCTCAGCAGCCCGCCCAGCAATGGTTCGACCTCCTCGCGGAGGAGACCGGGGAGAGCGAGAGCCCGGAGGAGCTGCACACCCAACTGGTGCACACGCTCGGCAACCTCACACTCTCCGGCGACAACGCCCGCCTTTCGAACCACCCCTTCCGGCGCAAGCAGCAGATCCTCGATTCCAGCGCGCTGCGGATGAACCAGCGGATCGCGGCCCAGGATCGTTGGGGCAGGGCCGAGATCCTCACACGTGCGGATGAACTGACCGACCGTGCGACGGAGTTGTGGCCGGGGCCCATCGACGGGGTGGTCCACGCCGATGCCGAATGGGCGGGCTGGGGTGAGCTGCGCCAAGCGCTCCTCACCATGCCGGCGGGCACATGGACGACGTACGGCGACCTCGCCGCCCTCATCGGCACCCACGCCATCGCGGTCGGCAACCATGTGGGCACCCGGCCCACGCTGCACGGGGCCTACCGCGTGCTGATGGCCGACGGCAAGATCTCTCCCGGGTTCCGCTGGCCGGAGGGACGGGAGGGCGAGGCCGACCCGCGGACGGTCCTGGAGTCCGAGGGAGTCCCGTTCGACGAGGTCGGCCGGGCCCGCCGCTCCCATCGGCTGACGGCGGCGGACCTGGCCACCCTGGTGGGCAAGGACGATTTCGAACACGAGACGCCCTCCCAGGGGCCCGGAGGCTTCGGGGGTGACGGGGAGACCGCCGCCGGCCGCTTCGAGACCCTGCTGCGCGACAACCAGACGCTCGACACGGTGGAGGGAGTGCTCTCGGCCCTGCGGTTCTGGGAGGAACAGGGCGGCTCTCTCGACTACGGAAAGAAGAACGAGACCAGCTGCTTCCCGACGTTGTCCGTGGGCGACGGTCGCGCCCGTTCGCTGTGGCCGCTCGCCCTGTACCCGGTGACCGGCACCGTCGAGGTGGTCTTCCAGCACCTCAAGCGTCGACCGCCTTTCGACGACGAGCTGCTGCGGCGTGAACTGATGGCGCGCTTGAACCGGATCGGCGGCATCGATCTCGCCGAGGCGAAGCTGGACCTGCGCCCCTCGTTCCCGCTGGAGGTCTTCGCCGAGCACGGTGACGAGCTCCGTGACGTCCTGGAGTGGTTCATCCACACGGTCGCGTTCGCGGAGGCCCGCCGCCCGATCGGAGACGACCAGGCGGAGAGGTGACACGCCACTGGCGCCTGCCCGCCGCTGGTGACGCGGCGCGGGCGGCCGACGAACCGCGCCCCCGCGTGGCCGTCGTCGACGGAGGCTGAGGAAAGAAAAGCCCGTTCTCCGCGGGTACCGCGTACGAGGGCGGTACCCGCACAGCGCATGGCCGGTCGAGGGCCGCGCGGCAGCCGCCCCGCGGCCCTTCTTCGTGTGCGGGGCCGCTCGGGCGAGGGTTCGCACTCTGATCAGGAGGGCTAATCAACGGGCCCTGGGGTGGCGGGCGTTACCTCCGTATCGTTTTTGGAGGTAACAGCTACGGAGGAGGAACCTTCAGATGAGCCCCATCGCCTCGCGCCACTACTTCGAGACCCAGCTCCAGCTCACCGAGGACCCGCTGCTGGTCGCGGCCCGCCTGGCCGACTCGGGTCTGCACGAGTCGTACGTCGTCTACGAGAACGGTGGCAACTGGTCCTACGCGGGCGGCGTCCGCGCCGAGCTGACGCTGGACCGCACCGGTGCCCGGCTGACCCAGGAGGACGTCCCGGACGCCTTCCGCCCCTGGAGCGACCAGCCCCTGAGCCTGGTGTCCGAGCTGCTCGACACCGTCACCGTGCCGTACTGGAGGGCCTACGGCTGGGCCACCTTCGAGCTCTCCTACGCCAAGGACGGCGACCTCGACGGCATCGGCGACGGCCGGCTGATGCACCTCGTCGTGCCGCGCGCCGAGGTCCGCTTCGAGGCCGGACACGCCCTGCTGCGCGCCTCCGACCAGGCCACCCTCGACGCGCTCCTCACCACCGTCGCCAACCCCGGCCCGGCGCTGGACGGGCAGCCCCGCCCGCTGGACGTGCACGCCACCGGCGGCGCCCAGTACCGCGAGGCGGTGCGGCTCGCCGTCGACGAGATCAACTCCGGACAGCTGCACAAGGTGATCCTGTCCCGCGTCGTCGAGGTCGACGACGACGTCGACCTGACCGGCACCTACGTGGCCGGCCGCCGGGGCAACAACCCGGCCCGCTCCTTCATGCTCAACCTGGGCGGCACCGAGGCCATCGGCTTCTCCCCGGAGATCGTCGTCCAGGTCTCCGAGGACGGCCGCGTCGTCAGCCAGCCCCTGGCCGGCACCCGCGCCCTCACCGGCGACCTGCTCACCGACGAGGGCCTGCGCGCGGACCTGTTCGGCTCCCCCAAGGAGGTCTACGAGCACGCCATCTCGGTCAAGGTCGGCGCCGACGAGCTGGTCGACGTCTGCGTCGAGGGCTCGGTCGAGGTGCCGGAGTTCATGGCCATCCGCGAGCGCGGCAGCGTCCAGCACCTCGCCTCCCGCGTCGCCGGCAAGCTCGCCCCCGGCCGCGAGGCCTGGGACGCCTTCGGCGCGGTCTTCCCCGCCGTCACCGCCTCCGGGGTGCCGAAGTCGGCCGCGTACGACTCCATACGCCGGCACGAGCCGGAGTCCCGCGGCCTCTACAGCGGCGCGGTCCTCACCGTCGACCACACCGGTGCGATGGACGCGGCCCTGGTGCTGCGCAGCGCCTACCGCAAGGACGGGCGCACCTGGCTGCGGGCCGGCGCGGGCATCGTCGGACACTCCACGCCGGAGCGCGAGTTCGAGGAGACCTGCGAGAAGCTCGACAGCGTCGCACGCTTCCTGGTGCCGGCCGGCGCCGGTGGTACGCGATGAGGGTCGCCGCCGAGCTCTACCTCGCCGGCGTCGGCAGCTGGCTGCCGGACGAGGTGACGACCGCCGACGCGGTGGCGGGCGGCCGGTACGAGGAGGCCGACCGCAAGGCGTCCGGGATGCTCGCCGTCCGAGTGGCCGGGGAACTCCCGGCCCCCGAGATGGCGGTACGGGCCGCCCGCACCGCCCTGCGCAGGGCGGGCCGGACCGGGCTCACCCCCGACGACTACGGCGCGCTGCTGCACTGCGCCACCTACCACCAGGGGCCCGACGGGTGGTCCGCCCCGCACTACGTCCTGCACCGCACCCTGGACCGGCCGGTCGGCGCCGCCCAGGTCGGCCCCGGCTGCCTCGGGATGCTGACCGCACTGGAGATGGCCGCCCACCGGCTGACCGCCGACGACGGCAAGGACGCCGTCCTGCTCACCGCGGCCGACAACTTCTCCGCGCCCCTGGTGGACCGCTGGAACTCCTCCCGGCTGTTCCTGCTCGCGGACGGCGGCGCGGCGGCGGTGGTCTCCCGGCGGGACGGCTTCGCCCGGCTGCTGTCGGTCGGCTCGGTCTCCGCCCCCTCGATGGAGGAGCTGCACCGCGGCGGCGAGGAGCTCTTCCCGCCCGGCATCACCGTCGGCCGCTCGCTCAACTTCGAGGAGCGCAGCGACCACTGGCGCAAGCGGTGGGCCGAGGGCGCGGCGCCGCCGAAGGTGCACCTCGGCGACGTGGTCGCCGAAGCGGTGGACCGCGCCCTGGTGGACGCCGACACCGAAATGGAGAAGGTGGCGCGGATCTGCCACACCGGCTACTCCGACGGCGCCCTGCACACCATCTACCTCGACCCGCTGGACGTCGAAGCCGCGCACGGCACCTGGGAGTTCACCCGCCACATCGGGCACGTCGGCGCCGCGGACCCGTTCATCGGTCTCGAACGCCTCTGGACGCGGGGCGAGGTCGCACCCGGCGACCGCGTGCTGCTGCTCGCGGCGGGCCCCGGCATGGAGGTCGCCTGCGCGGTCGTCGAGATCACCGCGCCCTATCTGCCCGCCGCCGGGACCGACGGCGGCAACGACAGCGGCACCGCACCTCAGGAGGAGGACCAGTGATGCTCGAAGGATGCACCCCCTGGCCGGCCGAGACGGCCGAGCGCTACCGCCGGGAGGGCGTGTGGAACGGCACCGACCTCGGGTCGCTGCCGCGTGCCTGGGCCGACAAGTACGGCGACGCCACCGCGCTCGTCGCGGGCGAGACCCGGATCAGCTACACCGAGCTCGCCGACCGGGTGGACCGCCGGGCCGCCGGATTCGTCCGGCAGGGGGTCGAACCGGGGGACCGGATCGTGCTCCAGCTGCCCAACGTGCCCGAGTTCGTCGAGGTGGCGTTCGCGCTCTTCCGCGCCGGCGCCAAGCCGGTGTTCTCACTCACCTCGCACCGGTCGAACGAGATCCGGCACCTGTGCGAGCTGTCGGGCGCCACCGGATACGTCGTCCCCGGCGTCTTCCGCGGCTTCGACCACACCGCGCTGGCCCTGGAGATGGCGGCCGAACTGCCCGCCCTGCGCAGGATCTACGCCCAGGGGGAGAACTCCTCGCCCGCGGTCGTCCCGCTGGAGTCGGTGGACGCCGACCCGGTCGAGCTGCCCGCCAACGACCCCTCCGACGTGGCCTTCTTCCTGCTCTCCGGGGGGACGACCGCGCTGCCCAAGCTGATCCCGCGCACCCACGACGACTACGCCTACCAGACCCGCACGGTCGCCGCCCTCGCCGGTCTCACCACCGAGGACGTCTATCTGGCCGCGCTGCCGGTGGAGTTCAACTTCACCTGGGGCTGCCCCGGAGTGGTCGGCACCCTCTCGGCCGGCGGCACCGTCGTCCTCGCCCCGGACCCGACCGCGGACGACTGCTTCGCGCTGATCGAACGGGAGCGCGTCACCCTCACCTCGGTGGTGCCCACCGTCGCCAGGCTCTGGCTGGATGAGCGCGAGTGGTCCGACGCGGACCTGTCCAGCCTCAAGGTCCTCCAGATCGGCGGGGCCCGGCTCGAACCGGAGCTCGCCGCGCGCGTCACCCCCGAGCTCGGCTGCCGGCTCCAGCAGGTCTTCGGCATGGCGGAGGGGCTCCTGACGATGTCCCGCCCCGACGACGACCCGCACTCCGTCCTGCACACCCAGGGGCGGCCGGTCTCCCCGTTCGACGAGGTGAAGATCGTCGACGAGCGGGGCGAGGAGGTGCCCGCCGGGGTCACAGGGGAGCTGCTCACCCGCGGCCCGTACACCCTGCGCGGCTATTACCGGGCCCCCGAGCACAACGCCAGGGCGTTCACGAGCGACGGCTTCTACCGCACCGGTGACCTCGCCAGCCTCACGGAGGACGGCCGCCTGATCGTCCAGGGACGGCTCAAGGACGTCGTCATCCGCGGCGGCGACAAGATCGCGGCCGGCGAGGTGGAGGCCCATCTGCTCAGCTGCCCGGGGGTCGCCGCGGCGGCCGTGGTGCCGGTGCCGGACGAGTTCCTCGGCGAGCGGATCTACGCCTTCCTGGTCGGCCGCCCCGACGGCGAGGAGCCCTCCCTGGCCGACCTCAAGGCCGCGCTGCACGCGCGCGGGCTCGCCGACTACAAGCTGCCGGACCGCGCCGAGTTCGTCGCGGACCTGCCGCTGACACCCCTCGGAAAGATCGACAAGAAGGTGCTCTCGGCAGCCGCAGCGGACCCCTCCCTGTCGCGCCGCTGGACCCCCGCGCCCCGGCCCGAGGCCACGCCCGGCACGACACCGGACGCCACGCCCGAGGCCACGCCCGACGCGACACCGGACACCACGCCCGACGCCGCGAACGCGCCCGTTCCGTCCCTCTCGACCTCACAGAAAGGGTGAACCGCCATGGCCGGCATACGTGCCGCACGTACCGCTCCGCGCACCTCACCGCTCTCCGCCGTCGAACTCCGCCAGGAGGTGGCCGCCGTCCTCGGTGCACAGCCCGACGCCATCCCCGGTGACGCCCACCTCGTCCACCTCGGACTCGGCTCGCTGGAGATGATGCGCCTCGTCACCCGCTGGCGCAGGCAGGGTCTGCCCGCCGAGTTCGCCGAACTCGCCGCCGCCCCCACCCTCGACGACTGGCACCGTCACCTCACCGCCGCCTGGAACGCCCGGACCGCGGAGGTGGCGTGATGAGCGCCCTGCTGGTCAAGGGCGGCTGCCTCTACCCGGCGGACGCCGGCGACACCGTCGTCCCCGACGGCGCCGTCCTCGCCGAGGACGGCGTGGTGATCGCGGTCGGCCCGGTCGCCGAGGTCGAGGCCTTCGTCCGGCCCGAACAGCGCGCCGCCCTGCGGACCATCGACGCCCGGGGCCGGATGATCCTGCCCGGCTTCGTCAACCCGCACTGGCACGAGATGTTCGCGATGCGCTTCCCCTTCAAGGGCGCGCTGCGCGACGCCTCCGACCGTGACGACAAGCCCGTGTTCATGGCGCTCGGCGGCGACGTCCCGCAGATCTCCGTCATCTTCGACTCCTTCCACGGCCAGGTGGACCGCCTTACGCCCGACGAGGCGCTCGCCATCGCCCGGTATTCGATGTGGACGCAGCTGCGCTCCGGCGTGACCGCCCTCGGTGACGTCGGCTCCCTCAACAAGCCGGAGGCGCTCGCCCGCGCCGCCCGCGACCTCGGGATGCGCCTCACGGTGAGCACCTGGGCCTCGGACGCGGTGTGTGCCCCCGGGGACACCCGCTTCCGGCGCACCCGCGACGCCGACGACGAACTCCAGCGCATCGAGAAGCTCCTGATCGACTGCGCGAACGACCCCGAGGGGCTCGTCCGGGCCTGGCCGACCGCCGTCTACGGCACCAACATGACCGACGAACTCGGCGCCGGATTCGCCGAGTTGGTGGCCCGGTTCGACGTGCCGTTCGCCGCGCACGTGGGCGCGCTGCGCAACGAGGCCGAGGTGATGCTCGCGTACCACGGGTCCACCCCGGTGCGACGGTTCGCCGACCTCGGACTGCTCTCCGACCGGTTCATGGCCGTGCACTGCGCCTTCGCCGACGCCGGCGAGCGGGCGCTGCTGATCGGAGCCGGCGCGCACATCAGCCACTCGCCGGCCAAGTACGGCCCCGCGGGGGAGGCCTCCCTCACCGAGACGCGGCTGTTCCCGGAGTTCCGCCGGGCCGGGCTCGACGTCTCGCTCTCCACCGACGGAGCCGCGATGCCGATCGGCGGGATGGCCGAATCGATGCGGGTGGCGTGGCAGATCTACAACGAGATGTACGCCGACCCCACCGAGGTGCTGCCCACCGACGCGCTGGCGATGGCCACCCGGCTGCCCGCCCGCGGGCTCGACCAGGGCGAGCGGATCGGCAGCCTCGAACCGGGCAAGCAGGCCGACCTGCTGCTGGTGAAGGCCGACGACTGGCGCTACCTGCTCAACCCCCGCCCGCTGGAGGGCTTCCTCGCCCTGGGCGGCTCCATGGACGTGGACACCGTGATCGTCGCCGGCCGGGTGCTGATCGAGGACGGCCGGTCCACCGGACTGGACGAGGAGGTCCTGGAGGCCGACTACCTGGAGGCGCTGAGCTCCTTCACCGTCCGCTGCCTGGGGGTCGACGCCGACGCGGTGGCCGCCCGGCTGCGGCAGCGCACCGAGACGCTCGCGGTCCGCAGGCTCGCCAAGGCCGGCGTGGTCTCCCTCCCCACCGACCGGAAGGAACGGCGATGAACACGAAGACGGCCCTGGTCACCGGGGCGGCGGGCGGGATAGGGGCGGCCGTCGCCCGGGCCCTGGCCGCGGAGGGCGTGCGCGTCGCGCTGCTCGACGCCGATCCGCTCGCCCTGGAACCGCTGACGAAGGAGCTGAGGACGGCGGGCGCGTCCGTCCTGGCGCTGGGCGTGGACGTGCGCTCCAGCGGAGAGGTGGACGCCGCCGTCGACCGTACGGAGCGTGAACTGGGGCCCCTCGACCACCTGGTGAACGCCGCCGGCGTGCTGCGTACCGGTGAGGTCGCGGGCTACAGCGACGAGGACTGGGACACCACCTTCGCCGTCAACGCCACCGGTGTCTTCCACGTCAGTCGAGCGGTCGCCAACCGGATGGTGCCGCGCCGGTCCGGGGCGATCGTGACGGTCGCGTCGAACGCGGCGGGCATCCCGCGCTGGAACATGGCGGCCTACGCGGCCTCGAAGGCCGCCGCCACCAGCTTCACCAAGACGCTGGGGCTCGAACTGGCCCGCTACGGCATCCGCTGCAACGTGGTCGCGCCCGGCTCCACCGAGACGCCGATGCTCACCGCGATGTACGCCGACGGCGACGCGGCCCGCCCCTCCGTCGAGGGCTCGCCCGGCACGTACCGCCTGGGCATCCCGCTCGGCAAGCTCGCCCAGCCCGAGGACATCGCGCACGCCGTGCTGTTCCTGCTCTCCGACCGGGCCTCGCACATCACCCTGCACGGTCTGACGGTGGACGGCGGCGCCGCGCTCGGCGTCTGAACCGCGCGCCCTTGTTCCCGTTCCTCCTCCTCTTATCCCTGGAGCCACGATGGCCATTCCTCTGATCGACTCCTATCCCATGCCGGCCGAGGACGAGCTGCCGCCCAACACCGCGCCCTGGCAGGTCGACCCCGACCGCGCGGTCCTGCTCGTCCACGACCTGCAGAACTACTTCCTGAGCCCCTTCGGCCACGGCGGCCCGGACGAGGGCCGCCAGCCGCTGACCGATCTGATGGACCACACCGAGGCGCTGCGCGGAGCCTTCGCCGCGGCCGGCGCGCCGGTCGTCTACACCGCCCAGCCCGGCGGGATGACGGAGCAACAGCGCGGACTGCTCAAGGACTTCTGGGGCGCGGGGATGAGCGCCGACCCGGACCACCGAGCCATTCCGGAGCGGATCGCACCGGCCCCCGGCGACCGGGTGTTCACCAAGTGGCGGCCCAGCGCCTTCTGCCGCACCGATCTGCTCGCCCTGATGCGCGACACCGGCCGCGACCAGCTGGTGATCTGCGGGGTCTACGCACACGTCGGCATCCTGATGACCGCCCACGAGGGCTTCTCCCACGACATCCAGACCTTCGTGGTGGGCGACGCGGTCGCCGACTTCTCCGCCGAGCGGCACCGCGAGACGCTGGAGTACGTCTCCTCCCGCTGCTCGGTCACCGTCTCCACCCGCGCGGTCCTGGCCGCACTGGACGGAGGCGCGCGATGAGCCTCCACCCTCTGCTCGCCCGGGTGCTCGGCGCCGATCCACCACCGTTCGCGCTGCTGCACCGGCCCGGCGCCACCGGGCCCGACCGGATCGACCTGGTCGTGGGCCCGACCGCCGAGCGCGAGCTGATCGCCGACATTTCGCTGCCCGCCGAGGCCCCGGGCGGCGCACGGCACGAGGTCCTGGCGCTGCTCCCGTACCGGCAGATCCGCGAGCGGGGCTACGCCTGCCCCGACGACGGGGCGCCGCTCCTCACCATGGACGTCGAGGACCAGGCGGTGCTGCCGCTCGACGAGGTGCTGGCCGCGCTGCCCGACCTGCCGATCGCCATGGACGAGGGATCCTTCGACGCCGACGACGAGGAGTACGCGGCCCGGGTGCGCCGTGTGCTCACCGAGGAGATCGGCCGGGGAGCCGGGGCCAACTTCGTCATCAAGCGCTCCTTCACGGCGCGGATCGACGACTGGTCGGCGCGGACCGCGCTGTCCTTCTTCCGCCGGCTCGCGGGCCGCGACCCCGGCGGCTACTGGACGTTCGTCGTCCACACCGGGGACCGCACCTTCGTCGGCGCCTCCCCGGAACGTCACATCAGCCTGGACGCCGGCCAGGTCGTGATGAATCCGATCAGCGGCACCTACCGCTACCCGGCGGACGGCCCCGACCTGACCGGGCTGCTCGACTTCCTCGCCGACCCCAAGGAGGCCAACGAGCTGTACATGGTGCTCGACGAGGAGCTCAAGATGATGGGCCGGGTCTGCGACCTGGGCGGCCGGGTCACCGGCCCCGCCGTCAAGCAGATGGCCCGGCTCGCCCACACCGAGTACCACATCGAGGGCCACAGCTCCCTGGACGTACGGGACATCCTGCGCGAGACCCTGTTCGCGCCCACCGTCACCGGCGGCCCGCTGGAGAGCGCCTGCGAGGTGATCAGCCGTCACGAGCCGGAGGGGCGGGGCTACTACGCGGGCGTCGCCGCGCTCATCGGCAGGGACGAGCAGGGCGCTCGCAGCATGGACTCGGCCATCCTCATCCGTACGGCGGAGATCGACGCGGCCGGACAGGTCCGCATCCCGGTGGGCGCCACCCTCGTCCGCGACTCCGACCCGGCGGGCGAGGCCGCGGAGACGCGGGCCAAGGCGGCCGGACTCATCGAGGCGCTGCGCTCCCCGACTGGCGCACCGGCCGGACAGGCCCGGGCGGCGGCCGCCCTCAAGGCCCACCCGGACGTGCTGCGTGCCCTGGCCGCCCGCAACGAGCCGCTGGCCGGCTTCTGGTTCCGGCCGCCCGCCGAACGCAGCCGTCCGGTGGACGGCCTCGCCGGCCGGCGCGTCCTGGTCATCGACGCCGAGGACACCTTCACGGCGATGGCCCGCCATCTGCTGGAGGCCCAGGGGCTGCGGATCGTGGTGAAGCGCTACGACGAGGACTTCCGGCTCGACGCGCACGACCTCGTCATCGTCGGGCCGGGGCCCGGCGATCCGAGGGACACCGCCGATCCCAAGATCGCGCGGATGCGGCAGGTGACCGCCGAACTCCTCGACAAGGGAATCCCGTTCCTCTCCGTCTGCCTGGGCCACCAGGTGCTGAGCACCCTGCTCGGGCTCCCGCTCGTCCGGCACCCCATGCCCACCCAGGGGCTCCAGCGGCACATCGAGTGCTTCGGCCGCACCGAACCCGTCGGCTTCTACAACACCTTCGCCGCCCATGCCGAGCAGGACCTGATCGACAGCCCCACCGCACGTCCCGGGCGGGTCCGGGTGTTCCGCGAGGAGACGGGCGAGGTGCACGCCCTGCGCGGTCCGGGGTTCGCCTCGGTGCAGTTCCACCCCGCCTCGGTCCTGACCCGGCGCGGCGGCGAGCTGCTCGCCGAGATCCTCTCCGGGCTGCTCGGAGAGGTAACGGAGCTTTATCGGGAGGCCGTTGTCCCCACCGCGATACCTGCATAACGTCTTAACCGGTAACAGAAGTCCGGGCCGCACCGCCTCGGCCCGCCCACCGCGCCCACCCAGGAAGGACCTGTCCGATGCGCTTCGACAACATCTGGATCGCCGGCACCGGAGGCACCCTCGGTGAATCCGTGCCGGTGGACGAGGCGGTGGCCGACGGCTCCTACTCGGCCGACGCCGCCGCCAGCACCGGCATGATCAGCTACTCCCGCTCGGCCGAGGCGCCGCCGGAGATGGCCGTCACCGCCGGCCGGCAGGCGATCAAGGAGGCCGGCGAGAAGGGCGCGACGATCGACCCGGACTCCCTCGTCCTGCACAGCCACGGTCACTTCCAGGGCATCGACATGTGGCCGGCCGCCTGCTGGATCGCCCGCGAACTGCTCGGCCCCACCCTCAACAGCATGCCGATGACCGTCGCCGCCTGGTCCAACGGCTCGCTCGCCTCGCTGGACGTCGCCGCCTCCACCCTGATCGCCCGCCCCGACGTGCCCTCCGCCCTGATCACCCTCGCGGACCGCTTCGCGCCGCCGAGCAACCGCTGGTACACCTCGCCCGGCATGGTCTTCGGCGACGGCGCCGCGGCTGCCGTGGTCACCCGCGACACCGGCAGGCTCCGCCTGCGGTCCCTGGTCAGCGAGACCGACACCGTCCTGGAGGGCCTCTCCCGAGGCGCCGAGCCCTTCCGCACCGCGCCCGGCGAGCAGCCGGACATGCGCCGCAGGACCCGCGAGTTCCTCGCCACCGGCGAGGTGTCGCTGCGCGACGTGCAGACCAGGTCGGTCGAGCGCACCCGCAGCGTCGTCGGCCGCGCCCTCGACGAGGCGGATGTGGCACCGGACGGCATCGACTGGCTGGTGACCCCCTTCGTCGGCCGGACCCTGCACCGCGAGAGCTTCGTACGGCACCTGGACATCACCCCGCGGAACTCGCTGCACGAACTGGGCCTGACCATCGGCCACCTCGGCCCCTGCGACCAGCTGTACGGCCTCGACCACCTGCTGAAGAACGACCTGCTGAGCCCCGGGGACCGCGTCCTCGTCATCGGCACCGGCATGGGCTTCACCTTCTCCGCCGCGGTCCTCACCGCCGACGGGATCTGAACATCCCGCCCCACCACGCTCTTCACCTCCCCTCAGGAAAGGGACATACGCAGATGAGCCTCGTCCGCACCCCGGCCACCACCCCCACCGAAACCTTCTCCGGCATCCCCGCCGCCGCCCGGCTGCCCACGCCGGCCGAGCTCCGCGAGGAGATCCCGCTGCCGCCACTCGCCCGCAAGACCACCCAGAGAGCCCGGCGCGAGATCGCCCGGGTCCTCTCCGGCCAGGACGACCGCCTGCTCGTCATCGCGGGCCCCTGCTCCGTGCACGACCCGGACGCCGCCCTCACCTACGCAGAGCGGCTCTCCGCGCTCGCCGCCGAGCTGGAGGACCGGCTCCTCGTCGTCATGCGGGTGTACGTGGAGAAGCCGCGCACCCGGGTCGGCTGGAAGGGGCTGCTCAGCGACCCGCGCCTCGACGGCTCGCAGGACCTGCCCAGCGGCCTCCGGCTGGCCCGCGGGCTGATGGCCCAGATCGCGGGCAGCGGACTCCCGGTCGCCTGCGAGTTCCTCGACCCGCTGGTGCCGCACTACCTGTCCGACGCGGTCTCCTGGGGCTGCATCGGCGCCCGGACCGTCCAGAGCCAGGTGCATCGCCAGGTCACCAGCGGCCTCGGCATGCCGATCGGCTTCAAGAACGCCACCGGCGGCAGCGTCGAGGACGCGGTGGACGCCATCGTCTCCGCCTCCCACCCGCACGTGTACCCCGGCATCGGCGACGACGGCAGGGCCGCCGTGGTCAGCACCGACGGCAACCCCGACGGCCATGTGGTGCTGCGGGGCGGCAGCGCGGGCCCCAACTACGGGGCCGAGCCGGTCGCCGACGTCCTGGCGCAGCTGGCCGCGGCCGGGCTGCCGCAGCGGCTCGTCGTCGACGCCAGCCACGGCAACAGCAACAAGGACCACGAGCGCCAGCCGCTGGTCACGAGCGACATCGCCCGACGCGTCGCCGCCGGCGAGGAGGGAGTCGCCGGCGTCATGATCGAGAGCTTCCTCGCCGCGGGCCGGCAGGACCTCCGGATCGGCCGTACGGACCTGCTCACCTACGGCCAGAGCGTCACCGACGCCTGTGTGGACTGGTCGCAGACCGCCCACATGATCGAGGAGCTCGCCGCCGCGGTCGGCACCCGCCGCGCGGCCCGGACCGAGCACTGACCCGAAGCACCACCGCAGCGCCCCCACCGCCGGGATCCCCACGGGCCCCCCACCACCGCGCGCACCCCCTCCGCGCGCGGTGCCCGCCCGGCGCCCCTCCCCGGCTCCGCCCTCTTCCGACTTCGTGAACCTCCCGAGAGGAATCAACACCGTGGCAGTCAACACGAGTTCGACCCTGCCCCTGGCCCGCGTTCTCGACGGTGCGCGGACCGCGGCTCCGCACCGGCACGCCCTCACCGTCCCCGCGCCCGCCGCGGCCCGCCCCGAGGAGTACGCGACGGCCGCGCTGGCCGCGCTCGTGCACCGCTACACCGGAGAGACGGAACTCCTGGTCGGACGGCAACGACACCCGGACTCCGTCGAGTCCGTCGCGATACGGGTGGCCGGCGACACCACGGCCGCGCAGCTCCTGGAGGCCGCCGCCCAGGCCGGCACCGCCGACGGCGCGCAGGCCCCGGCCGGCCGTCCGGCGCACGCGGCCGTGACCACCGTCGGCAGCCCGGCGGGCGAGGCGCCCGCCGCCCTGACCCTGGCCGTCTCCCCGACCGAAGGCACCTTCGAACTGTCCCTGGACGGAGCCGAGTTCGACGCACAGGCCGCCGAGCAGTACGCCCGCCACCTGGAGCGCGTGCTCGACGCCCTGGCCGCCGAGCCCGAGGGCACCGTGCACGACATCGCGCTGCTCACGAGTGAGGAGCTGCACCGCACGCTGGTGGAGTGGAACGACACCGCGGGCCCGGTCCCGCAGCCCTTCTTCCACGAGCGCGTCGCCGAGCACGCCCGCCGCACCCCCGACGCCCTGGCCGTGATCCTGCCCGGCTCCCGGCTGACGTACCGCGAGCTCGACGAGCAGGCCAACCAGCTCGCCCACCGGCTCAAGGCCCGGGGCGTGCGGCCCGGCGCCCGGGTCGGCGTCTGTTTCCCGCGCAGCGCGGAGAGCCTGATCGCCCAGCTGGCCTGCTTCAAGCTGGCCTGTGCGGCGATCCTGCTGGACAGCGACTTCCCGGCGGAGCGGATCCGCTACATGATCGAGGACGCCTCGGCCGCCGCCGTCCTGACCCTGGCCGCCCACGAGTCGAAGGTCGAGGGCCTCGCCCCGGTCCTGGCCCTGGACACCGATGACTGGCGGACCGAGCCGGTCACCGAGGTCAGCGAGCCCGTCGGCGCCGACGACCTCATCCACATCTGCTACACCTCCGGCTCCACCGGCGCCCCCAAGGCCGTCATGGTCCGCTTCGGCGCCGCCCGCAACCTGATCCACAGCATGAGCGAGCTGTGCGGCATGTCCAGCGACTCCCAGGGCACCTGGCTTGCGGCCCCCGGCTACGGGATGATCGAGGTCGAGTGCTTCCCGGTGCTCGCCGTCGGCGGCACCGTGCACATCCCGGACGTCTCCGTGGTGGCCTCCGAGTACCGCCTCCAGGAGTGGTTCCTGCGCGAGGGCATCACCACCACCCTGCTGATGAAGCCGATGGCCGAGCGCCTGTGGCGGCTGGAGTGGCCCGAGGACACCCCGCTGGAGAACATCCGCGTCTGCGGCGAGCGCATCCAGTCCTGGCCGCCGGCCGGCCTGCCGTTCCGCCTCATCAACCTGTACGGCTCCGCCGAGGCGACCGTCGTCGCCAGCTGTGACATCACCGAGATGGGCGAGCGTCTCGGCGAGGAGGGACGCGCCCGCAGGCTGCCGCCCATCGGCCGGCCCACCACCAACGTCACCATCTACGTCCTCGACGAGGACCTCCGCCCGCTGCCGCCGGGCCTGGTCGGTGAGCTCTCCATCGCCGGCGTCAGCCTCTCCGCCGGCTACCTGGGCCGCCCGGAGGCCACCGCCGAGAGGTGGATCACCAACCCGATCGACCCGGCCCGCCACCCGATCATGTACCGCACGGGCGACCTCGCCCGGTACTGGCCGGACGGCAGCATCGAGATCGTCGGCCGCACCGACAACCAGGTCAAGGTGCGCGGCAACCGGGTCCACCTCGGTGAGATCGAGGTCGTCCTGACCACCCTGCCCGGCGTCCAGCAGGCCGCCGTCCTGGCCCGGCAGGACGGCCTGGGCGATGTGCAGCTGACCGCCTACATCGAGCCCGACACCGGCGCCTCTCCCTCCGTACGGGAGATCCGCCGCGGACTCGCCCAGCGGCTGCCGTCCTTCATGGTCCCTGCGGCCTTCGTCGTCGGCGGTCTGCCCACCAGCGTCAACGGCAAGATCGACCGCGCCGCGCTGCCCGAGCCGCCGCGCTCCCGCCCGGACGTCGACACCGCCTACCAGGCGCCCAGCGGCGAACTGGAGGAATCGCTCCACGGGCTGTGGACGAAGGTCCTGGAGCTGGACGGGGTCGGCGTGCTCGACAACTTCTTCGACCTGGGCGGCGACTCGCTGCGGGCGGCCCGGCTGACCGAGCTGGTCCGCGAGGAGCACGGGGTCGAGCTGGAGCTGGTCGATCTCTTCGACGAGCCGACGGTGGAGAAGATGGCCGAGCTGGTGGCCCGTACCGCTGCCGCAGCCTGACCCGGCCGCCGGCCCCGAGCGGCCGGCGACGACGGTGGCCCCCACGTCCCGCGTGGG
>NZ_JBHTTQ010000076.1:0-35911 GCF_042794475.1 Streptomyces sp. NPDC056527 | reverse complement strand
CTCCAGTACCGGGCCGTGCGCACCCTGGCACGCCTGCTCCCGGACGACGCCCGCTGACCGTTCCGCGGCCCCCACGCGGGGCCGCCCCCGGCCGCGGGGGGGGGGGGGGCGGGGGGTCGCGCCCCCGCTTCCCGCTCGGCGGCTACTCGTTCGTCTTGGGCAGGCCGGGCGGGTTGATCTCGGACTTGGTCACGGCCTCGTCGGACAGGCCCCAGCGCTGAAGCACCTTTGCGTACGCGCCGTTGTCGATGACGTGGTTGAGCGCGTCGGCGAGCGGCTTGGCCAGGCCGCTGTCCTTCTTGGTGGTGGCCGCGATGAGGCCCTGGAGGGTGGCGCCGGCGCCGGAGTACGTGCCGACCACCTCCGTCTTCCCTGTGGTCGCCGCGTGGTAGGCGGCGGTCGGGTTGGGCCCGAGGTAGAGGTCGATACGACCGGACTGGAGGGCGAGGTAGGTGTCGCTCTCGTTCTGGTAGTACTTGATGTTCACCGGCTTGCGTCCGGCCTTCTCGTTCTCCTTGCTCCACTCGACGAGCAGCTTCTCCTGGTTGGTGCCGCTGCTCACGGCGACGGTCCTGCCCGCCACGCCCTCGGGCCCGGTGATCTTCAGGCCGCTGCCCTTCTTCGCCTCGAAGCCCAGGTTGTCCTCGCGGTAGGTGGCGAAGTCGTACTTCTCCTTGCGCTCCTCGGTGACGGTGATGTTGCTGAACCCGACGTCGTACTTGGCGCTGTCGAGGCCGACGAAGATGTTCTCCCAGGAGACCGGGTTGACGTGCAGCTTGAGACCGAGGACGTCGGCGACCAGGGACGCGAGGTCGGGCTCGACGCCGATGACGGTCTTGTTGTCGGTGGCGAAGAAGGTCAGCGGTGCCGCCGAGCCGGACGAGTCGACGACCTCCAGGGTGCCTCGCTTGCGGATCTCCTCCGGGACCTCCGCGGCTATCGAGTCCACCTTGTCGGTGGTGACGCGGTTCTGGTCCGGGCTCAGGTTGATCTTCACCTTGTTGCCCGACGCGGCGGCGACCTCGGTCGTGCCGCCGTCGGAGGGATTGCCGCACGCACCGAGGACGAGGGCGGCGGGCAGTCCCAGGGCGGCAGCGGCGGTGCGGCGGGTGATCGAGGCGGACATGGTCGTGCTCCTTGCTCAGCGGGATCGGGGGAAGGGGAGGTCAGAGGACCTTGGAGAGGAAGGCGCGGGTGCGCTCGTGCTGCGGGGTGTCCAGAACGGCCACCGGCGGGCCCTGTTCCACGACGACGCCGCCGTCCATGAACACCACGGTGTCGGCGACCTCGCGGGCGAAGCCGACCTCGTGGGTCACGACGATCATGGTGGTTCCGGTGCGGGCCAAGTCCTTGATGACGTCGAGGACTTCGCCGACCAGCTCGGGGTCGAGAGCCGAGGTGGGCTCGTCGAAGAGCAGCACCTTCGGTTCGAGGGCGAGTGCGCGGGCGATGGCCACGCGCTGCTGCTGGCCTCCGGAGAGCTGCCGCGGGTAGGCGTCGGCCTTGTCGGCGAGGCCCACCCGGTCCAGCAGGCGACGGGCGCTCTCCTCAGCCTCCCTGCGCGGGCGGCGCAGGGCGGAGACCGGCGCTTCGATGAGGTTGTCCAGCACGGTCAGGTGCGGGAAGAGGTTGAAGTTCTGGAAGACGAACCCGATGTGGGTGCGCTGCTTCAGAACGTCCTTCTCCTTCAGCTCGTGCAGCTTGTCGCCCGAGCGGCGGTAGCCGATGAGCTCGCCGTCGATGCTGATCCAGCCGCGGTTGACCTTCTCCAGGTGGTTGATGGCCCGCAGCAGGGTCGACTTTCCGGAGCCGGACGGGCCGAGGATCACGGTGACCTCGCCGGCGCGGACCTTCAGATCGACCCCGCGCAGCACCTCCAGGGGGCCGAAGCTCTTGTGGACGCCGTGGACGTCCACCATCACGCCGTCGGTCGTCGACTTCGCGTCGTCGGCTGCCACTGCCACTGCCGCGTCACTCATCGGCTTTCTCCCAGGGGTTTCAGGGGTACGACGGGTTGGTTGCGCTGTGCGGCCGCCGCACGCAGGTCGCGGACGAAGCGCCGGGCGCGCTGGAGCGGGGTGGGCGGCGGGGTGCGGTTGGCGCCGCGGGCGTAACGGCGCTCCACGTAGTACTGCGCGACCGAGAGCAGGGAGGTCAGCACCACGTACCAGGCGGTGGCGACCAGCAGCAGCGGGATCACCCGTCCGTTGCGGCCGTAGATCACCTGCACCTGGTAGAACAGCTCGCCGATGGACATCACGTACACCACCGAGGTGCCCTTGAGCAGGCCGATGATCTCGTTGCCGGCCGTGGGCAGGATGGCGCGCATGGCCTGCGGCAGCACGATCCGGCGGATCTGCCGCAGCCGGGGAATGCCGAGTGCGGCGGCGGCCTCCAGCTGTCCCTGGTCGACGGCGATGACACCGCCGCGCACGATCTCGGCGGCGTAGGCGGCCTGATGCAGTGTCAGCCCGATGATGGCGGCGCCGATCGTGCCGATGAGGCTGTTGCTGTCGACGGACCAGAACACGGGGCCGAACGGGATCCCGACGCCCAACTCCTCGTACAGAGCGCTCAGGTTGAACCAGAACACCAGCTGGACGATCATCGGGATGGACCGGAAGATCCAGATGTAGGTCCAGGCCACGGTCTGCAGCACCGGGCTGCGCGACAGCCGCATGAAGGCCAGTACGGTGCCGAGGAGAAAGCCCAGCACCGTGGCGTACGCGGTGAGCTGGAGGGTCACCGATACTGCCTGGACGATGGTCTCGGACAGGAAGTAGGAACGGAAGACGTCCCACTCCCAGACCGGGTTGGTGGCCAGGCCGTGCACGAACTGGGCGACCAGCACGATCACGGCGACGGCTGCCACCCAGCGAAGGTAGTGGCGGGCGGGGACGACCTTGAGCGAAACCGGGCCGTCCGGGCCGTCCAGGGCGGGCGGGGCTTCGGGGCGCGTGGCCGGGGAGGCCGCGCCGGGAGGCGCGGAGGTGGAATGGGTGGTCGGAGCCATCGTGGTCTTCCTGCTCAACTCTTAAGTGTGCTCAAGCGGATTGACCCGCGACGTGTCGATCGCGGAGGCGGAAGTTCCCCACTTCTCGGGGATCCGGGCGTACGTGCCGTCCTTGATCAGCCCGTTGTCGGCGGCCTGGAACGCTTGGGTGAGCAGGGAGCATGGTGCGTGGCCGGCAGGTGCTTCTCGAAGGGGAGCGGGCCGATGGTCTCCGGGTCGGCCTCCGTGTCGAAGAGGGGGATGTAACCGGTGGCCAGGTACAGGCCGCGGGCCTCCGGCTGGCGCGGGCCGGTGGTCAGGTAGATCCGCCGGTAGCCACGGGCGCTCGCCTCGTGCTCCAGTTCGGCGACGACGCGGCGGGCCAGACCGCGACGGCGGTGCGCGGAGTGCGTCCAGATCCGCTTCAGCTCGGCCGTGGTCGCGTCGTATCGCCGGAACGCGCCGCCGGCGACCGGCTCGCCGTGTTCGAGGAGCAGGAGCAGGACGCCGCCGTGGGGCGCGGTGAATTCCTCGTCGGGGTAGCGGGAGATCTCGTCGTGCGCGTCCTTGCCGTAGCGCCGGGAGTACTCGTCACCGAGTTCCCGCAGCAGGGGGCGCACTCTCGGGTCGGACAGGGGGACTTGAACCACTGTCAGTTCCGGTGTCGTCGTCATCCGTTCACCGCCGCGAGGGTGCCGGGCGGCGCCTGCTCGGCGTCATGCTTGATGTCCCGCTGGGCGTCCCGCTCGGCGTCGCGTTTGGCGACCTCCTCGCGGACGATCGGAATCACGTACCGGCCGAAGTCGATCGCATCGCCCAGCAGGTCGTAGCCGCGGGCGGACAGGATGTCGACGCCGAGGTCGTGGTAGTCGAGCAACGCCTGGGCGACCGTCTCCGGTGTCCCCACCAGGGCGTTGGAGTTGCCGGCGCCTCCGGTCGCGGCTGCGGTCGGGGTCCACAGCGCGCGGTCGTAGCGCTCCCCCGCCTCGGCGATGGCGATCAGCCGTTGCGAGCCGGCGTTCTGCGGAAGAGCGGCCTCGGAGGCGCCGGTGCGGTGGCGCCGCTTGAGTCCCGCCGTGCCCCGCTCCCTGATCGCACCGAGCGTGCGATGGGCCTTCTCCCAGGCCAACTCCTCCGTCGGGGCGATGATCGGGCGGAAGGCCACCTGGATGCGGGGCACATCGGTGCGACCCGCCGCCTTCGCGGCGGCCTTCACGGCCTCGATCTGCCCGGCGGTCTCCGCCAGGGGTTCGCCCCACAGGCAGTAGATGTCCGCCTCGGCGCCCCCTGCGGCGTAGGCCGCGGGCGACGATCCTCCGAACGACACGTTGGGGCGGGGTTGTTGGGCCGGAAAGACATCGCTGACGAAGTCGTGGAACCGGTAGTGCTCGCCCTCGTGGTCGAAGGGCTCATGGCTGGTCCAGATCTTCTTGACGATCCGGATGTACTCGCGAGTGCGCGCGTAACGCTCGTCCTTGGTGAGGGTGTCGCCCTCGCGGCCCTGCTCATGGTCGTCGCCCCCGGTAATAAAGTGCACGGCCAGCCGGCCTTCACTGATCTGGTCGAGGGTGGCGAACGTCTTGGCGGCGAAGGTGGGGTACGAGACGTTGGGCCGGTGGGCGAGCAGGATCTGGAGGCGGTCCAGCCTGCTCGCGACGTAGGCGGCGGCCGGCGCGGGGTCCGGCGATCCGGAGCCGTAGGCGAACAGCACCCGGTCCCAGCCGTGGTCCTCGTGCGCCCGGGCGAGCCGGAGCGTGTACTCCTTGTCGAAAGCGGCGCCGGAGCGCGGGGTGGTTTCGGAGCCGTCGTTGGTGGCTGCGATGCCAAGGAACTCCACGGGCATGGGAGGGGCCTTTCCTCAAGTCCTTTGGTCCGTGCCGTGGGCAGCGGCACGCGGGCACGGCGGAGCAGAGCACCTTCCGCGTACGGTCGAATGACGGCGCTTCAGGTGCTGCGAAGCGGATGGTGAGCAGAGTGATGGCGCCGGGGCATGTGCCCTGGGCGAGGTGAGGCGGCGGCAGCGCGTGAAGGTCTCGCGGGACCGTCATACCTCGTATCAGCGTGTGTGCTGAGCGTATTTACGACGGTGCCGCGACAGGAGGAACTCGGCCCACGACGGGGTTCCGAGGGAGGTTGAGGGCCGGTCAGACGGCCCGCTGCCGCATCAGCAACAACACGAGGCGGACCACACCCGACCGAAGTCGATGTGGTCACGGGTGACCAGGCGCTGCTCGGCATTCATGCGAACAATTGAGCAGTACATCGCGCTTCTCGTCAACTACGGCCCGGATGCCGGACCGTAGTCGGCCCCGTGCTGGGCGTGGTGCACGCATGCGCGTGACGGTCCTTCCGGAGGCCGGCAGGCGCGGCGGGCACGGCGGCGTCCAGGACGCGGTACGTGTACGAGCGCCGGGCCGCGTCGCGGGCGGCTCCCGCTCGGATTGTTGCCGCGACGTGACGGCGTCATGGCCACCCCGTGGCGATACCGTCCGCCTGCCCGCGGAACTGTCCGGCAGCCCCTACCATCCCGGGAACGGCCCCGCCGCTGGTGGTTGCGGGGCCGTCCCCCCTCTCTGCCAAGGGCAGGTTCCCCATGAGCATTTCCCGCACCCTCAGCGTCGACGAAGCAGAGCCACGACTGCCCGAGCTGAACGTGGTCGACGTCCGTACGCCCGGCGAGTTCGCGTCCGGCCGCTTGCCCGGCGCCGTCAACGTCCCCCTGGAACGCATCGAGGGCAGACTGGCGGAGCTGCGGCACACCGCAGAGAGCGATTCGCTGCTCCTCGTGTGCGCTTCCGGCGCCCGCTCCGAGAAGGGTGCCGCGGTCCTCGCCTCCCACGGGATCGCGGTCGCGAGCCTGACCGGTGGCACCCGGGCCTGGGCCGCCGCCGGGCACCTGCTCGAGCATCCGCCCGGTCCCGTACGCGCCGTCTGGGGGATGGAGCGTCAGGTGCGTTTCACCGCCGGCGCCCTCGTGCTGCTCGGTCTGGCTCTCGGGCTGCTCGTGCATCCGGCGTTCCAGCTCCTGTCGGCTGCGATCGCCGGGGGTCTGGTGTTCTCGGCGCTCACCGACACCTGCGGCATGGCGGTGGTCCTTGGCCGACTTCCCTTCAACCGGCGGGGCGCGACAGCTCGCCGATGACCCGCGCCTCCTCTTCCGGCACGGTCACTCCCGTGCACATGGCTCCGGCTGCGCCGGGCGACGGCTCCCCTTGCCGAACCGGCCGAGCAGCGCGGTGAGGAGCACTGCCGTCAGTGTGCCGGCGACGACGCCGCTGCCCAGGATCGTGCGGGCCCACGAGGGAAACCCCGCGTACAGGTCCGGGGTGAGCAGGGGCAGCAGACCCGCGGTGAGCGCGAGCGCGGCCGTCAGGTTACCCGTACCCGTGCCTGACAGGTCGGCGCGGCGGAGCATCTCCACGCCCATCACGGCGATGACGGCGTAGACGACGAGGGCGGAGCCGCCCACGACGGCTTCGGGGATGCCGGCCAGCGCCCGGGAGACGGGCGTGGCCAGGCCGAGGACCATCAGGAGCGCTCCGGCCCCGGCGGTCACGTAGCGGCTGCGGACTCCGGTGAGGCGACCGATGCCGATGTTCTCGGCGCTCGTGACCATGAGGGACGTACCGAACAGTCCGCCTGCCAGGGAGACCAGGGCGTCGGCGCGGGCGACGCGTGGAACGTCCCGTTCGGGAGCGGGAGTTCGGCCGACGGTCTCGCTGTTGAGCACGGTCTGTCCGGTGATCTCGGCCAGGGTGGTGAGGCTGAACACGAGCAGCGGAATCGCGGCCACCAGGTCGAACCGAGGTGACCCGAAGGGCAGCAGGTCCGGTAGCGCGAAGCCGCTGCCGGCCGCGGGGGTGAAGGCTCCCAGGCCGGTCGTCACCGCCACGACCGTTCCCGCCGCCATCCCGATGAGGACGGAGGTCTGGCGCCAGACGCCGCGCAGGAGTACGTACGCTGCGACGGTCGCGGCGACCGTCAGCGCGGCGAGGAGCACCGCCGGCGGCTCGCCCTTACCGTCCGGGCCGGTGACCAGTCGGGCGGCTACCCGGATCATCGCGATCCCGATGAGCAGCACGGTCACGCCCATGACCAGAGGCGGGAAGAGCCGTACGACGCGGGCGTACAGGGGCAGTACGGCGAGCAGCAGCGCCGCCGCGAGGAGGACGGCACCGGTGGCGGTCGGCGCCCCGTGTTCCTGGGCGATCTGGAGGAAGAGCGCCGTGGCGGCGCCGCCGGGCAGCATGACGAACGGCAGGCGGCCGCCGATCCGCCACACACCGAGGGATTGGAGCAGGGCGCCCACGCCGCACAGCAGCAGGACGGCGCTGAGCAGCGAGGCCGTCACACCGGGCGTCGTCTTCAGGGTGCCGGCGACGAGGAAGACGGTGGAGACGGGGGCGGCGATCATCGCCAGGACGTGCTGGGTCGCCAGCGGTACCAGTCGCCGCCACGGGACCCGCTCGTCGACGGCCTCCACCACGCGGGTCGGGGCCGAGACGGGGGCCGGCGTGGAGGATGGCGTGGTCGTCATGCCGTCGCCTCCAGCCACGGGATGTCGGCCGCGGTGTAACGGTAGGCACGGAAGACGGCGTTGGGCTGGGACGGGAAGAGGCCCTGGACCTCGCTCTCGGCGTAGCCGGAGAAGTACGGGACGACGTACTCCCAGCACAGATAGCCGTCCTTCGTCACCTCGAACAGCCGCCCGGACGGAGAGTCGGTGACAAGCGTGTTGCCGTTCGGCAGGCGCTGGGCGGAGCCCATGAAGGGCGCGAAGAAGAACTCGCGGGCCGGGTCGTGGTACTCCCAGACGATGTCGCCGTCGGTCCGGTCGATCTCGATGACACGGGAGTAGGGGACGTCGTGGCCGGGCCGGAAGACTCCGTTGTCGAAGACCAGCAGCCGACCGTCGTCCAGTTCGGTGGGAGCATGCTGCTGGCTGACCGTGCCGGGGCGGCTTCGCCAGAGGATCTCGCCGGTGGCGCGGCTGATGACGACGACGGCCGAGACGCTGCGCAGGCTGGCGAGGATGTTGCCGTCCCGCAGCGGTGTGACGCTGTTGATCAGCGGCCAGTGCTCGCGGGCGTACGCCTCGTGCAGCGCGAAGGACTCTCGGTCGAGGTGCTCCGCGGCGCGCCAGGACCACAGGAGCTCGCCGTCCGGGCCGACTTCCTTGATGGTGTCGGCCCATACGACACCGCCCGCGGCCTCGGAACCGGGCACTCCGCCCCGTACCGCCGCGGCATCGTCCCCGGTCAGGGCTTCCAGCGCGCTGTAGAGGATGCGGCCGTCGTCGAGGTGGTGGGCGTCATGGTGCTGGAGGGGGTCCCGGTGCTCCCGCAGCACGGTTCCGTCGGGTGCCGCACGGAGCATGACGCCGCCCCGGTACTTGTGCCACATCGGGAAGAGGGCCTCCTCTCCCGGGAGTACGCCGTTGTAGGCGAGGGTGCCGTCGGCGAGCAGGCGGGCGTGGCGACCGGGGCGGTAGGGAAGGTCCCAGCGGTGGGTGGTGCGGCCGTGGATGTCGATGAGATGGACCTCGCCGGTACCGGTGAGCGGTGCGTAGAGGGTGTAGCCGTCGGACACGGCCGTCTCGTCGAGGGCGATGAGGCCCGTGGGACGCCGGCGGCGCGAGTTCTGGTCGATCGGGGGCACGTCGGAGCTCCTCGCTTCAAACTTTCTTTGATGAAAGCAACCGACTTTGACGGTAGGGCCGTTCTGTGACGGGCGTGTGTCAGGAGTACGAAACCGTCTCCGGGTTCCTGCCTCGGAGCGCGTAAGGTGCCGTCAGGCGCCGTCGGCCAGGGAGAACGGCGCCGCAGGGCGGGGAAGGACGGGACAGATCCATGGAGGCCGCGAACACACCGAGGGTGGGCGCTGCCGTACGCCGCCGGCGAAGGGCACTCGATCTGACGCTCGCCGACATGGCCCAGCGCAGTGGGCTCTCCTCCCCCTTCCTCAGCCAGATCGAGAACGACCGGGCGCGTCCCAGCATGCGGTCGCTCCAGCGGATCGCGGACGCCCTCGGCACCACGGCGGTACAGCTGCTCGCGGCCTCGGACGAGACCCGCACGGTCGATGTGGTGCGTGCCGGCGACGACAGCGGCCTCGACCGCGAGGCGCGGGTCCGGCCGGTGGTGCGGGGCCGCCATCAGCTGCACGCGCTGGAGTTCACCGGTGAGCACGAGGCGGACCGCGAGTTCCGGCACCGCAATGACGAGCTGATGTACGTGGCGGACGGCTCCGTGGAGGTGGAGGCCGACGGCCGGATCCACCATCTGGGACGCGGCGACACGCTGCTGCTGTCCGGCGGCGTCCGGCATCGCTGGCACACGACCGAACCCGGCTCGCGGGTCCTGGTGGTGGCGATCGGCGACCACGTGGAGGTCCTGGAGTCCTGAACGGGCGAGGCCGCGCACGCGTGGGCCGCCCTGCGGTCACCGCCTGGCTCGTCTGCGGGCACAGCGAACACGGCTTCGCGGGGGCGCAGGAACGGGGCCGATGCGGCCGGGGGCAGCCCCGTGAGAGTTCCTCGATCGACCGGGCAGCTCAGCCCCGCGTGAGTTCTCCGATGATGCCGGGCAGCTCAGCCCGTGAGAGTTCTCCGATGCGGCCGGGTTCAGCCTCGTGACAAATCTCCGATGTGGGGCGGGGTTCAGCCCCGTGAGAGTTCGCCGAGCAGTTCCCAGGTGCGGCGCCTGTCGTCCTCGCCGCTCAGGTCCGTCGCGGTGAACACCACTTCGGTGGCCCCCGCTTCACGGTAGCGCCGGACCTCGGCTGCGACCGTCTCCTCGTCGCCGAGCACAGCCAGGTCGGCGGCCCGGTCCACGCCGGAGAGCTCGATGGCGCGCTGGTAGGAGGGAATCCGCTCGTACAGCGCGAGTGCCTCGGCCGCGTCCCGCCGCACACGCTCGGCGTCGGAGGTGACCGTGCCGGGTACGAGCGCCACGATCCGGGGCGCGGGCCGACCCGCCGCCTCCGCGGCGGCCGTCACGGCCGGAACGATGTGCTCGGCGAGCGCACGCGGACCGGCCAGGAACGGCAGGATGCCGTCGGCGAGTTCACCACTGACGCGCAGGGCCTGCGGCCCCATGGCGGCGACCAGCACAGGCACCGGCGGCTGGGCCCCTGGAACCGCCGCCGAGTACGGCGTCGTCGCCGTCAGCAACTCTCCGTGGAAGTCGGCGTCGCCCGTTTCGAGGAGGGGCCGCAGGGCGGTGAGGAACTCTCTGAGCAGGCCTATGGGACGCCGGTACGGAAGGCCGAATCCGGTCTCGGTGAGGTGCCGGGTGCCGAGGGCGAGCCCGAGGTGGTACCGACCGCCGGTGGCCGCCTGGGCCGTCTGAGCCTGGCTGGAGACGAGCAGGGGATGGCGGCCGAAGATCGGTATCGCGGCCGTCCCCACCTCCAGGCCCGGCACCTCGCGCCCGACGATCGCGGCCAGCGAGGGCGAGTCGTACGCGAAGGACTGGCCGAACCACGCGGAGTGCAGACCCGCGTCCCGCGCCTCGCGGGCGAGCCGAACAGTGCTGTCGACGGGGAGCTGTCGGGCGGTCGAGCTGAGCGTTACTCCGAGAGTCATGCACGCCGCAACAGGCGGCTCCGGGGCCGGAATTCCGGATCCGGCGTGCACGACATGTGCCGTCACATGTTCTTCATGCCGCGTGCATGGTCCTGGTGCGGCTCTCCCTCCCATGATCGACAGAGCGCCCGCACCGCACCCACAGCCGCACCGCCCCTCCATACCCATCCGCATCCGCATCCGCATCCGCATCCGCATCCGAGGAGCCGTCAGCCATGCCCAGCCGCCGTACCTTCCTGGCCGGTTCGACCGCCGCCCTCGGTCTGGCCACCGCCACCGCGACCGCAGCGGGGCCGGCGCAGGCGGCGTCCTCGGTGGCTGTGCCGGACGCGGCGGAGGGCCCGGGTACCCGGCTGCCGAACTTCGTCGTCGTCCTCGCCGACGACCTCGGCTACGGCGATCTCGGCGCCTACGGCCAGAAGCTGATCGCCACCTCCCGACTCGACCGGCTCGCGGCCGAGGGACTCCGCTTCACCGACGCCTACTCGACCGCGGCCGTCTGCGCCCCGTCACGCTGCTCCCTGCTGACCGGACTCCACACCGGTCACTCCACGGTCCGCGCCAACCCCTCCTCCGGCGGCCAGGGTTCACTCACCGCCCACGACACCACTTTCGCCGAGGTGCTCCGGGCCCGCGGCTACCGCACCGCCGTGATCGGCAAGTGGGGCTTCGGGCCGGAGGCCGCCGGCCAGGACAGCCATCCGGCCGCCCGCGGTTTCGAAGAGTTCTACGGCTACATCGACCACAGCCACGCCCATCAGTACTACCCCGCGTACCTCTGGCACAACGACGTCAAGGAACCCATCCCCGCCAACGCCGGCGGCGCGAAGGCGGTGTACGCCCCGGACCTCCTGGAGCAGCGCGCCCTGGAGTTCATCGGCGCCCACGCCTCCGAGCCGTTCCTCCTGTTCCTCACCCCGAACGTCCCGCACGCCCCCAGTGACATCCCCGACTCCAGTGCCTACGCCGACCGGAGCTGGACGGCCGCGAACAAGGGCCACGCGGCCCAGGTCACGTACTTCGACTCGCTGGTCGGCAAGGTGGTCGACCGGCTCCGGGAGCTCGGTCTGGAGGAGGACACCATCGTCCTCGTCACCAGCGACAACGGCCCCCACGAGGAGGGCGGGGTCAACCCCGACCTGTTCGACGCGAACGGTCCACTGCGCGGGTACAAGCGCAACCTCTACGAAGGCGGCGTACGCGTCCCGCTCATCGCCTGGGGCCCCGGGCGGGTCCGGCAGGGAATCAGCGACCGTCCCACCCCGCTGACCGACGTTCTCCCCACCCTGGCCGAGCTGGGCGGCGCCCCCTCCCCCACCGACGTGGACGGGCTCTCCGCCGCTCCTTTGCTCGCCGGCAGCCCGGACGCGGCGCGCCACGGGCACCTGTACTGGTTCCGCGACGAGCGGGGCGTCACCAGCCGGGCCAACGCGCAGGACGGCGGGCGGGCCACCTGGCTCGCCGAGGCGGTCCGCCGGGACAACTGGAAGGCCGTGCGTTTCGCCCCCGAGCGGGACCACACTCTCCCCGATGAGCAGTGGCAGGTTGAGCTGTACGACCTGGCCACCGATCGCGGCGAGACCCTCAACGTCGTGGACAAGCATCCGGCAAGGACAGCGGAACTGGTGGCGCTCATGCGCTCGTCCTGGAAGGACAGCTATCCGCGCGTCCCGTTCGGCACCCGCCTGACCCTGCCCGGTCTGGCCGTCCCCGGCCAGGCGTTCACCGTGACCGCCACCCTCGACAACGGCTCCTCACGGCCGTGGACCAAGGCCTCGCTCGCGCTGCACGCCCCTGACGCCTGGATCGTGACCCCCACCTCCCCGACCACGGCGAACCAACTCGCCGCCGGCGGCCGTCTCACCGCCTCCTGGCGGGTCACCCCACCCGCGAGCTCCGCCCCCGCGACCACGTGGACGCTCACCGCCGAGGGCAGCGCCCTCAGCCCGGCCGGCCCGGTCCACTACCCGGCCACGGGCACGGTCCCGACCCCGCCTCCTGCCCCCACCCGAGATTCCTACCTCTCCGAACTCCCGTGGATCAGCGCCACGAATGGCTGGGGGCCAGTGGAGCGCGACGCCTCCAATGGCAAGAACGCCGCCGGCGACGGACCGCTGATCTCCTTCGGCGGTACGACGTACGCCAAGGGCCTGGGCGTCCACGCACCCAGCGAGGTCGCCTTCCATCTCGGCGGTGCCGCGGTCCGGTTCACCTCGCTGGTCGGCATCGACGACTTCTCGGCCAAGCAGAGTGCGGTCGGCGCCACCTGCGCCAAGGTCTACGGCGACGACCGTCTGTTGCTGACGACGCCCACCCTGACGGCGGCCACGGGCCCGGTCCAGGTCGACCTGGACGTACGCGGCGTCCGCGTCCTGAGGCTGGTGGTCGAGGACGCCAACAACCGAACCTCCTTCGACCACACTTCCTGGGCCCTCGCGCGCGTCACCGTGGGCTGACAACCAGGGCAGGTGGGCCACGCAACTGTCGAGCATGATGCGGCCGTCCGGTCTCGACCGGCGCGCCTTCGGCAATCAACCGGCTGCGCACAGGCAACCAACGGTGCATGAAGGGCCCATGAGAATCACGGATCGATTCCAGGAGTCTTCGAAGCCAAGAACAGGTGAATGAAAGGTGTCCTGCGCCCTCTCGTCGCGGGCCATGGCGGCTTCAAGGCTGCCGGTCCCGCCATGGGGCGGACCTGGGCCGGCTCCGGGTCAGACCATGACCGTGCCCGTGTAGTCCGCGATCGCGGCCAGTAGCTCTGTCTGGAAGTCGCGGTCGTGCACGGCATCGTGGGGATCCTGCAGCCGCTGGTGATACCAGTACCCGCCGCTGGAACGCGCTCGCGGGTCGTCCGTGCCGGCGAGCCACTCCTGGGTGAGATGGCCCAGCCGCAGGTCGTCGGGCGCGCCGGGTCCTCCCATCCTCGTGGGAACCCAGCCGGGATCGACGGCGTTACTGATCACGTTCGGCCAGATCCGGGCGACAGCGACGGCGAGGGTCGTCACGAAGAGCTTGCTGTCGGAGTAGGAACCGGTTGCGCGCAGTCCGCTCCAGTCGACGTGGGCCAGCTCCGCCCTCCCGCCTCTGTGCATGCCACTGCTCAGGTACACCAGCCGCTGCGGGCGCCGGATGAGGGCCGTGAGCAGATAGGGAGCGACGACGTTGACGGGCATGATGCGTGGGCCGGTGTAGACACCTGCGTTGTGGATCACGGCATCCATCGGACCGAGCCGGTTCACCTGCTCGGCGACGCTCGACGTCTCGTCCTGGTCGGCCAGGTCTCCGACGACTGCCGCGGCCCCTCGGTCGACGAGGTCCCGGACAGCGGTGAGGCGTGCGGTGCTGCGTGCGTGGACGACGACGTCATGGCCGGCGTCCATCAGGGTCTGGGCCGCGGCTCGGCCGAGACCGTCGGCGGAGCCCGTGATGAAGATGCGTGCCACGTCTTCCCTTCCGCGGGCCTCCCTGCCCCTGCCTGCGGCGGCAGACGGCACCAGCCGAGAAGTCACCGGCCAGGCCCGTGCTTTCTGAAGCGTGGTGGAGGAGCCGGCTAACGCGCCACACGGTAGCGGAGGTAGACGAATTTCGAACTGAAGGTGCGGGTCTCGACGAGTTCGAGATCCACTCGGCGCTCGGCACGGGGAAAGAACGGAATGCCACCGCCGACCAGCACCGGGTACACCACGGCCTGGTACTCGTCGATCAGACCCGAGGCGGCCGCCTCGGCGGCGAGAGTCGCACCCCCGATCGCGATGTCACCCTCCCCCGGCTCGGCTCGCAACCGCTCGATCTCCTCCGCCAGGCCGCCGGAGACCAGGCGGGCATTGCCCTCCACGGCCGACAGGGTGGTGGAGAACACCACCTTCGGGAGGGGGTTCCAGAGCGAGATCCACTCCCGCGTCGAGTCGTCGAGCGAGGGGTCCTGGTCGGCGGTCTCCCAGTACAGCATCGTCTCGTACAGTCGACGTCCCAACAGATGGACGCCGACCCCTCGAATCTGGTCGATCCAGAAACGAAAGACGTTCTCGTCGGGAGCCGACCAATCGAATTCGCCGTCCGGTCCGACGATGTAACCGTCAAGTGAGACGTTCATCGAATAGGTCACGCTGCGCATCAGAAGCCCTCCTCGAATAGCGGGTTCCACCGTACGACTGCCGGAGGCCTCGAAACTCATCGCGACTCGCGGGATCCCCCGGACCAAGTGACCTCACGAGATCATTTCGTCGAGAAGAGCTCACTCATCCGAGAACTTCGACGCGGAGACTCTCTGGCCCTGGGTGACGTACGGCCGCATCCGAAACCGCCGCGCGGCCCCTCCATTCGGGCTCACCGTCCGGCACCACAGCGGAGCGGACGGAGCCTCAGCCACGGGGGCGGGCTCGGTACGCCTGCCAGGCCGCGAGGGCCTCGGTGCGGGAGCCTTCCGGATGGCGGCCGTGCCAGTCGCGCAGAAATCGGTTGAACTCGAACTGCAAGCCGACCTCTTGAGGTTCAGCCGCCCGGACACGTGTCGCATGCCAGTGGGCGACGGCCTCACCGAGGGTGCGCCCGGCGGCCTCCGCGATGTAGTCCCGCATGAACGCGTCGAAGTGAAAGGCAGGCCCGATCTCTCCACGGAAGAACTCCCGGAGGACCTGGCTGCACCGCTGCCCCTGCGGGATCACGGTATCGCGGCAGACGGGGGCAGCCAGCTGCCTCGCCGCCCGCCGCGGCGACGGCGCGGGCTCCGGCAACGGGAGGCCGTCCAGCGCGGCGGCCAGCCGTGCGGTCACGGCTACCTTGCCACCACCGACAGGTAGCCCCATCTCCCTTGCCAGCGCGGACAGTTCAGCAAGAGTCCAGTACCAGCGCTTCAGCTCCGCACCGGCCAGGTCGGGGGTCAGGGAGGGCCGAGAATCCCCCGCACTCGTACTCACGTTCCCATCCTAGGCGACCGCCGAGCGGGAGTAACCAGGGCGGCCCACGCCCACACGCTCACCTCGAAGCGCCGGTCCTGTCGGTCGAGCAGCGGACATGGAGCGGTGGTGCGCCGAGTTCCGGAAGAGGCAACTCAGGCGCGGAGTCCACCGCTCCGTCCGTGCGCCCTCGAGCTCGACATCCACACTCGGGGCTTTCGCGGCTTCGGCTACTTCTTCAGCTCGTCGAGGCAGAGCACGAACTGCTTGCCCGAGCTGCGGCGTCCACCACGGGTCTGCTCGAGGTAGCCGACGTCCGACTTGCCCTCGCACTTCGTGGTGTCCAGAGTGTCGGGGATCACCTCGACGACCTTGTACGTGGCCTCGGCGCCTCCGCACTCCACCACCTGCAGGTCGGGAGAGACCGTGGACCCGGTGTTCTTGAGGCAGTCTCCGGCCTCCGCGTGGTCGGCGTCGTCCTGGCTGGCGAAGTAGGCCACCGCGCAGACGATGAGGACGATCACCACACCGATGCCCTTGAGGATCTTCATGATGCCTATGCCCCCGCTCCGGGACGGCGGCGCCGGCTGCGGAGGCGCCGTCCACTGCTGCTGCTGTTGAGGCGGCGACTGCATCTGCATGTGCTGCTGGGGCGGGTACGGCTGCTGCTGCTGCGGGTACCCGTACCCCGGCTGGGGCGGGTACCCCTGCGGCGGCTGCTGTGCGTACGGACCAGACGGACCAGGCTGACCGTACGGGCCAGGGCCTTGCTGCGGCGGATAGGTCATGTGGGAGCCCCCGTGAGCGCGTGAGAGTGCGTCATTTGACGCGGACACGCTATAGCAAGCGATCACCACGACCTAAATGCGGGAGTTGAGCGGCAGCGTGCGAGGCGCGTTCGAAATGGCCGGATGGCTGCCGCCGGCAGCGACGCTTCCCCATCTCCGTGGATGCGGCATTGTCCGGGCGCCCTTCAGGAGCCGAAACCCGGAGTCGGCGGGGCCGGGTCGGCGCAGGAACCCAGGGGCGACAACTGCCCACAGTGGCGACGACGACGGCTCCATCGCCGACCCGGTGTGCACCACCATCGGTCCTGACCCCTCCGGAGCCCAAGCGACGCGCCGCGCCGGTCGCCTCCTCGGACGGACGGGGCGCCAGAGGCGTGCGCACACCGTGTCGATGCGGGGTACGGGCGTAACCGAGCCCGATGATGACCTGTTCCGCTATTCACTCCTGCTTGGGTCTCGATGCCGGCCATGGAACCGGGCGGTCACGTGTACTTGTGCCCCCAGTCCTTGCAGAGGCCCCAGATGACGAAGATGCCGACACCGATCACGGTGATCGCCCACCAGGGCGTGTACGGCAGCCACATGAAGTTCGCGATGACGACGAGCGCCGCCATGACGACACCGCCGACGCGGGCCCAGTTCGCGCCCTTCAGGAGTCCGATACCGACGATGAAGGCGATGACGCCCAGGGCCAGGTGGATCCAGCCCCATGCGGTCAGGTCGAACTTGTAGACGTAGTTGCCGACCCGGGCATAGACGTCGTCCTCGGCGACGGCCGCGATTCCCTGGAACACCTGCAGGACGCCCAGGATGCTCAGCAGGACCCCGCCGAGTACGGTGCCTCCGGCCGCCCATGAGTGGGCGGTGGTCGATTGTGGTTGTTGGGTCATGACACGACTCCTTCGCAGATCGGGGGTGACGGTGCGCCCCTCAGAATGCGGTCCCGGCCCGGTGCCGGGCGACCGGGCCCAAGACCGCGTTCGCCCTGCCGGCGGCGACCGTCGCGCGGGCGACTACGGCGATGACGCCGGGGCGACCTCGACGCACCGAAGGACGACCCGACATGGCTCTCACCTTCGCTTTCCAATGCCTGTACGGCGTTTCAGGCAGAGTCCTGGTAGGCCCGCTCGACCGCTTCGGCGGGGATGTGCTCATGGGCGAGGTATTCACCGCCCGCGCGTCGGATGGCGCCGGTGATGCCGACGGCCCAGGTGTGCTCCCACAGGAGGATGGCCGCCGACGAGTTGGGGACGAGCTCTTCGGCGATCAGGTCGAGGTCGTCCTGACTGAACAGTCCGCCGACCTCTCCCCCGATGTCGTCGAACACCGAGGCCTCCGTGGGGTCGAGAGCATCGAGCTCGACGTGGGAGACGACGCCGTCCGCGTCCTTCCTGATGAAGGTCAGATCGAGGATCCGCACCGTGCCGCTCGCCACGAGGCGCTTCAGCTCCGGTGCGATCTCGCCTCGGAACCGGTTGCCGGGAAACGCGACGGCTATGTACTCGACAGGTCCCACGTCCACGACTGTGCTCCTTCTCCCCTGCGTCAGCCGGCGAGAACCTTCTGCTTGGCCTTCTCGTACTCCTCCGCCGTGATGTCGCCGTGGTTCCTGAGATCGGCAAGCTTTCCGAGTGCCGAGGCGTGATCGGTGGTGGTCCCTTCGGTCGCGGTGGCGGCCGCCCGGATGTACTCCTGGAACTCCTGCTCGTTCCTGCGCGCCCGGCTCAGCTCACGTTCACCCATGCCCTTGCCCCGGGCGATGAGGTACACGAAGCATCCGAGGAACGGCACGATGACGACGAGGATTGTCCAGCCCGCCTTGCCCCAGCCGCTGAGCGAGTCGTCCCGGAAGATGTCGCCGATGATGCGGAAGAGCAGCATGAACCACATCACCCACAGGAACACCCACATGATGCTCCAGAACACGTTCAGCAGCGGATAGTCCATGATCGTTCTCCTCGGCATGACGCCATGGACCGTCGACGGCCCATCGCGATGCGAATGCGGTCTTCGGGGGCCCGGGCGGGTCCACTCTCGGCTGTGCGCGGTCAACCGGCGGGAGGTCCGCCCGGGCGGGCTTCCCGTCGCCCGCTGGGGCACTTATCGAACACACAGGCACCACCGCCAACGGGCTGCAGAGCACACGCCCGGCCCCGTCGCGCCCGGACCTCCGCCACTGCGGAGTCCAGCCGTATGCGGGCCGGCACATACATGATCGCCCGGTCGGTCGTTGATCGCATGTAGCGCCGTTCGAGGGACGCCGGACGGTTCGGCAGCGGCTGGCCGTCCAGCACGTTTTCGCAGGTCACAAGGGTTCTCATGCCCGGACATACCGGGAGATCTTCCCAGCACGTGACTGCGGCTTCGAGGCCCGCCGGCGGCCCGCGCAGGGAGCGCAGCGACTGGGCGACCGTTCCAGCAGTACCTCGCGCCATCCGGCTGCCCGCGTCTGCAACCGACGGCCGCGGGAAGGGACCGTTCAACCCTTCCCTCGTACACGGCACGAGAGCGTTTCCCGCGTTCTCGGTATGCGCGGGAGACTGGAAGCGGACACGGATGAGGAGGCCCCCATGAGCACTCGTACCCCCCCACGGTTCACCGCAGCTCTGTCCGCAGACCACCGTGACCGCCTGTTGCAGCATGCGCGCCCGGTGGACTTCCCCGAAGGAACGCGACTGTTCGAGGAAGGCAGCTACGCCGATCGGTTCTGGATCATGCGGACCGGGACGGTCACCCTGGACGTCCGCGTGCCCGGCAAGCGGCCGGCCGTGATCGACAGCGTCAGCGCCGGCGAACTACTCGGCTGGTCTTGGCTGTTCGCGCCGTACCGCTGGCACTTCGGGGCCGAGGCCATGACACGGGTGCGAGCGGACGAGTTCGATGCGACGACCATACGGATACTGATGGACGCCGACCCGAGCTTCGGCTCCGCGCTGGGCCACGTCGTCGGACAGATGCTCGCCCACCGCCTCTTCTCCGCCCGCGTGCGCCTGCTGGACCTGTACGCGCACCACGGCAGCGGCCTGTAGTTCCCCACCGATTCCCGCAGACCGTGATGTCACCTCGCGTCGCGCCGTCAGCGATGCCCCGACCCTCACCAGCGTCGCGATCGGCGGTGGCGTGTTGCCCACCAGACACCGGGGAATCCGGGCACCAGACACCGGGGGGCTGGGCCCGGCACGACGTGGAGGTGTAAGCCCCTCATGCGCCTCTTGGCTACTTCTGAGTACCACCTTGATCGGGTAGCGTCCGGAACTGCTTAGTCCACTTCGATGCTCCCGCCCCCGTCTCGAGGACCCATGCCTGCCAGTGAAGTCCCCGCTCCGAGGGCACATCGGGAGCGCCGCTCCATCCATCCGGCCACCCTGCGATCCACCCGGGCTCGACCGTCTCGAATACCGGGCGACGGAGCTCTGATCCCTTGAGGTTCCGGATCAGACGCCAAGGCAGCACGCCCGTTGTCCCACACGCGGAGGATCCGGCATCCACCCCTGCTGGTCACACCGTTGAGCCAGAGATCACCGAAGCGCCCCTGTCGGCCCACGAGATAGATCTCATACGCGCATCCGTCTCGGTGGTCGAGCCACTCGCCGCAGACATGACGGTCTACTTCTACGCGATCCTCTTCGCCCGCTACCCCGAGGTGCGGCCGATGTTCCCGCCGGGGATGGACACCCAGCGCGGCCGCCTGTTGCGCGCGTTGCTGCGCATCGTCGACCTGGTCGACGATCCGGAGAACCTGGTTCGTTTCTGCGGACACCTCGGGCGTGACCATCGCAAGTTCGGCGCGCTTCGGGCCCACTTCCCCGCCGTGGGCGAATGCCTCCTCGCTTCCCTGGCCCGCTACGCCGGCCCCGCCTGGACCCAGGACATCGCAGCCGCCTGGACCAAGGCGTACGGAGCAGTCGCCGACGCTATGATCACCGCTGCCGAGCAGGACGCGGAGACACGGCCCGCGGTCTGGCCCGCCACGATCCTGCGCATCGTCCCCTGCGGGCACGGCATCGCCGAGGTCACCCTGCATCCCCACGTGCCCTACGAGCATGCCGCCGGCCAGTTCGTCAGCATCGAGACCCCCTGGCATCCGAAGCAGTGGCGCTTCTACTCCCCCGCCAACGCACCCCGCGAGGACGGCACCCTCACCTTCCACGTACGGGCCGTCCCGGGTGGCGCGGTCAGCAATGCGCTGGTGCACCGGGCCGCCGTGGGCGACATGGTCCACCTGGGCGCGCCGATGGGCGACATGGTGCTGGACGCCGCCGTCCACAGCGACTTGCTCTGCGTGGCCGGCGGAACCGGCCTCGCCCCCATGCGCGCGCTCATCGAAGAGGTCGCCCGTCGCGGCGGCCGACACCAGGTCGATCTCTTCCTCGGCGCGCGCACCGGCGCCGAGCTGTACGGGATGGACGACATGCTGCGCTTGGCGCAGCGGCATCACTGGCTCACGGTCAGGGGCGCGATCTCCGAGGAGGACATCCCCGGGATCCAGGGTTCTCTGCCGCAGGTCCTGGCCGAGTACGGGCCGTGGTACCACCACGACGTCTTCCTCAGCGGTCCGGCCCCGATGATCACATCAGCCACGCAGGCGCTCACACTCGGCGGCACGCCCCCGGATCGCATCCACTACGACCCGTTCGACACCCCGACCCTGGCCACTCCCTGAGGCATCGCCGACTCGTACTTCCCTATCGGGAGAGCGGCTGATCACCCCCCATTCGGCCCTCGACACAGTCGCGTGCTTCGGCTGAACGGCGTACATGGAAACCATGGGGACGAGTTGCGCGTGACCATCTGTTCAGTCGCCTGAACTCTTCTCCCTGCGAACGGTGACGACGGGGCAGTGCGCGTGGGTCATCACGGCCTGGCTGACCGAGCCCAGGAGCAGTCCGGCGATGCCGCTGCGCCCCCGGGCGCCGACAACCACCAGCTGAGCCGCGTTGCTCGCCTCCAGCAGGACGTCACGCGCTTTGCCGCCTACCAGGTCGCGTCTGACGGAGACATCCGGATAGGTGTCCGCGCGGCCGGCAAGCGCCTGGGCCAGCGATTGCTCCGCGGACTCGGGGGCTGTCCCGGGCGAGGCCTTGTCCGGCTGCCATGCATGAACGGCTACGAGCTCGGTCCGGCGCCGCGCTGCTTCGGCGAAGGCGACGTTGACGGCCTCGTCGCTGTCCGGAGAGCCGTCGACGCCCAGTACGACCGGCCCTGCTTCAGCGGATGTCCGGTGTTCCTGGCGGACCGTCATCACCGGGCAATGGCTGCGGGCCGCCAAGGACACCGGTGTGGATCCCAGCAGCAGGCCCGCGATGCCACCCATTCCCCTGGAGCCCACGACGATCAGGTCCGCGGCCTGCGACTCGGCCTCCAGCACGTGCACCACGTCACCCGTCACCACGGCCCTGGTGACGGCTACCTCAGGAGCCACGTCGAGGGCGTGGACCGCCGCTTCCTGGACCAGCTTCCTCCCGGCCGGGTCCGGCACCACGTGCCTGGGCTTGATCGGAACATCGGCATGGACCACACGCAGAGCCGCACCGCGCCGAGCAGCTGCCATGGCCGCTGCTTCCACGGCGGCGAGACTCGTTGACGAGCCGTCCACCCCGACAACGACCAGATTGCCCATAGCTGGCTGCTCCACTTCAAGCGGCGGAGTCTCAGCTTCACCCCATCGGCATGTCCCTGCAATTCTTGCCCGCCCTATTCCCCCTGCGCTCTCGGCCGGCGTCGTCACAGCGGATCGGCCGAGCTATCGCCGCCCTTGCCCACCAGCCCCTGGAGATGTGCTTCGATCGCCCGTTACGGTCTCCTTCCAGCGTTTCGTGTGAGCTCTGTTCCGCTTCAAGGAAAGCTGTCCGACATGCAAGTCTTCCGGACCGGATGCCCCGAACGAGCGATGTGTCGATGCCTGAGCGCATGATCGACGCGAATGGCGCCGAACTGTGCGCCGAGTCCTTCGGTGATCGCTCGGACCCGCCGGTCCTGCTCATCATGGGCACGGGGGCTTCGATGCTCTGGTGGGAGGAAGACTTCTGCCGGACACTCGCTGAGGGCGGACGGTTCGTGATCCGTTACGACCACCGCGACACCGGTCGATCAGTCACCTACGCACTGGGGAGACCCGGGTACACGGACGCGGATCTGGTCGGCGACGCCGTCCGTGTGCTCGAAGCCTATGAGGTCCCGGCCGCACACGTAGTGGGTGTCTCAGCTGGAGGTGCGTTCGCGCAGTTGCTCGCGCTCGATCATGCGGATCGTGTCCTCTCGCTGGTCCTGATCAGCACGTCCCGTGCGGTGGCGGGCGATCGGGAGTTGCCCCCGCCGACCGAGGAGTTCACGCGATTCGTATCGACTGCACAGGTCGATTGGTCGCAGGCCTCCTCGGTGATCGAGTACCTGGTCGAGTACTCCCGTGTACTCACAGGTGGCCGACGACTGTTCGATGAGACCGCCGCCCGTGACCTGGTCCGTCGAGACGTCGAGCGGGCGCGCGACTTCGCGGCCGTGCGGAACCACGACTCGATTCCCCAGGCGGAGCAATCGCGAGAGCCGTTGTCGTCGATCGCCGTGCCCACGCTCGTGATCCATGGCACCGCGGATCCGATGTTTCCCTTCGGACACGGCGAGGCACTTGCGGAAGAGATCCCCGGCGCAAGGCTGTTGGCCTTGGAGGGAGCGGGCCACGGGGTCGACCGACGCGACTGGGACACGATCGTGCGCGCGATCCTGGAGAACACCGCTTCCGACGAAGCGGGCTACTGAGCCTGATGGGAGCCGGCGGTTAGTGGTGCGGGCACAGAAGTCCGAGGGCGGGTCATCCTCGGCCGCACCGAGAGCCGGCGCCGCGCGTCGCCGACGACCCGGCCGGGATCCGGCCCAGGCCAGCGGAACCGGACCCATCCCGGCTTCGACGGCCTCGCCCGCCCCACTTTCGCCCCAGCCGCTCCCACGCGTTCAAGGCCGGACGTGGAACGACAACCTCAGCGGTTGAGGCCGTTGACGACGCTCCCGGTGTCAGCCAGGTCCAGGACCTTGCCGGGGTGGCCGACCGTGTCGGCGACCCCGGTGACGAGACCGAGGCCGTCGACGCTTGCGTTCGAGACGCCGCCGATCGGGAGGCCGCCGATCGGATCGGCCGCAGCCGGAGTGGCACCGACGGCAGCAGCAGCACCGACGAGGGTCGTGGCAACGAGAGCACGCTTGATGATGTTGTTCATGCCCCTCAGAACGAGCCGGACCGTCGTCGGTCACGCGCCGCCGACAGCACGACAGAGATCACCACCTGCGAGAATCGGCCGCCGGCACGGCGGGTTTGCAGCGTGCAGGGCCCACACATCCCGCCGGAGGTGTGGGCCCTGCGCGCTCGCCGGTGTAGCGGGTGCGGGCTACCAGGAGGACTTGGTGACTCCGGGCAGGAATCCGGCGTGCGCCTGCTCGCGCATCCGGACGCGCGACAGTCCGAACTTCCGCAGGTGGCCACGGGGCCGTCCGTCGACGCTGTCCCGGTTGCGCACCCGGGTGGCGCTGGCATTGCGGGGCTGCTTGCGCAGCTCTGCCAGCGCGTCGCGGCGCTCGGCCTCGGTCGACGACGGACGGCGGAGGATGTCCTTCAGCTCGCCGCGCCGGGCGGCGTACCGCGCGACGGTGGCCTTGCGCTTCTCGTTCTGCGCGATCTTGCTCTTCTTGGCCATCAGACCCTCACCCCCCGCGCGCGGATCCGTGCCACCGCGGCCTCGATCCCGATGCCGTCAATGGTCTTGATCGCCTTCGCGCTCAGCGTCAGGCGGACATGGCGCCCCTCGCTCGGCAGCCAGTAGCGCTTGCGCTGGATGTTGGGGTCGAAGCGGCGGGAGGTGCGCCGGTGCGAGTGGGAGATGGTGTTGCCGAAGCCCGGGCGGGCGCCGGTCAGCTGGCATTGGGCGGACATGGTGCTGCTGCCTCTCTCTGAACCGGAACCGTTATTGAAAACGATTCCCATTCCCGTATAGTAGCGGCATGGCACGCAACGAAGTACGCCCGATCATCAAGCTCCGCTCCACCGCGGGCACCGGCTACACCTACGTCACCCGCAAGAACCGGCGGAACGATCCGGACCGCATGGTGCTGCGCAAGTTCGACCCGGTGGCGCGTCGGCACGTCGACTTCCGCGAAGAGCGCTGACCCCCGCCCCGCTGCTCGAAGGAGAGCCATGAAGCCTGGAATCCACCCCGCCTACGGCCCCGTCGTCTTCCGCGACAAGGCCGCCGACTTCGCGTTCCTCACCCACTCGACGGCCACCAGTGACAAGACGGTGGAGTGGGAGGACGGCAACACCTACCCCGTCATCGACGTCGAGATCTCCTCGCAGAGCCACCCCTTCTACACCGGCACCGCCCGCGTCCTGGACACCGCCGGGCGGGTCGAGCGGTTCCAGCGCCGCTACGGGAGCACGGCGTGACCCTGCCCGTCGTCATCGTCGGCGGCCTCCACGCCGACGCCCGCAGGGAAGTCGTGGACCGGCTGCTGCATGCCGTCCCCGGCAGCGTCGCCCTCCATCACGACCTGTCCACGGCAGCGCGGGGCACCGTGCAGCGCCTGGTGCGCGACACCTCCGGCGAGCTGTCCCGGGATGAGACGCCCCTGGTCAACGACTGCGCCTGCTGCGCACTGCGCGAGGATCTCGTCCCCGAGCTGGAACGGCTGGCCGGCAGCGGACCGACCCGGCTGGCCGTCGTCGAACTGTGGGACTCGGTCGAGCCCAAGGCGATGGCCGAGGTCATCGCCGCACACGGCGCCGACGCACTCGACCTCACCGGCGTGATGACCGCGGTGGACCCGGCACTCGTCCTGCCCTACCTCGTCAACGGCGACGATCTCGCGGAGGTGGGCCTCGCGGCGGCCGCTTCCGATCAGCGCACGGTCGGGGACACCTGGGCGCGGCAGCTCGAGTACGCGCCTGTACTCGCCCTCGTCGACAGCGAGGAAGCCGACGACGAGGACCGCGCCCTGCTGGCCCAGCTCCACCCGACCGCTCGACGGGTGGATGCCGCGTCCGGCGAACTGGCGGCGCTGGCCTTCGCCGGCTTCGACGTGGAAACGGCGGCGGCAGCCCAGCATCCGGCCTGTGCCCTGCTCCCCCAAGAGGCGGAGGAAGCTGGAGTCACCACCTTCGTCTGGCATCGCCGGCGCCCCTTCCACCCCGAGCGCCTCTACCAGGCCCTGGAAGACCTCTGCTGCGCCGCCGCCCGCAGCCGCGGCCGCTTCTGGCTCGCCGACCGCCCCGACACCCTGCTCGCCTGGGACGCCGCGGGCGGCGCCCTGTGCGTGGAGAACGCCGGCCCTTGGCTGGCCTCCCTGCCGGACGCCGCATGGGAACTGGTCCCGCCGACGCGCCGGGCGGCGGCCTCACTCGACTGGCATCCCGACCACGGCGACTGCTGCCAGCACCTCGTCTTCACCTCCCCCGGCCTCGACCGCCACGGCCTGGAGCAACTCCTCGAGTCCTGCCTCCTCACCGACGCCGAATACGCGGCAGGTCCGGAGGTGTGGAAGTCCCTTCCGGCCGCCTTCGACTCCCTCCTCGACCCCGTCTCCTGACAACCGACCACCCATTGACCACCGACGACCGCAAGAATCGCAAGGAACGCGCATGGCCCGCCGCCAGAACCCCCTCAAGCCGCTCAAGTCCCGCCCCAACCCGCTGGACACGGCAGGGGTCACCTACATCGACTACAAAGACACCGATCTGCTGCGGAAGTTCGTCTCCGACCGCGGCAAGATCCGCAGCCGCCGCGTCACCCGCGTCACCGCCCAGCAGCAGCGACAGCTCGCCGCAGCGATCAAGAACGCCCGTGAAATGGCCCTGCTCCCGTACGGAACTCGGTAGAGCAGCCTCGCGGCGGGCGACTCGGCGCCCGCGCGGACACCGTCGTACCGAACCCAGTCTCATACAGGCCGCAATCGCCCCCGAATCACCCAGGAGAACCTCGTGGCCGTCCCCAAGCGGAAGATGTCCCGCAGCAACACCCGTCACCGCAGGGCCCAGTGGAAGGCCACGACACCGCAGCTGGTCCCCATCACGGTCGACGGTGCGGTGTACCTGGTGCCGCAGCGCCTGGTGAAGGCGTACGAGCGCGGCCTGCTCCGCCCCGAGGGCTGAGCGGCTCATGACGACGTACGACCGACTGCCCGTCACGGTGCTGTCCGGCTTCCTCGGCGCGGGAAAGACCACCCTGCTCAACCACATCCTCGGCAATCGCGAAGGACTGCGGGTCGCGGTCATCGTCAACGACATGAGCGAGGTCAACATCGACGCCGCACTCGTCCGCGATGGCGAGGCCGCCCTGTCGCGCACCGAGGAGCGACTGGTCGAGATGACCAACGGGTGCATCTGCTGCACGCTGCGCGACGACCTTCTCGAAGAGGTCGAACGGCTCGCACGCGAAGGACGCTTCGACTACCTGCTCATCGAGTCCAGCGGCATCTCGGAACCCATGCCCGTCGCCGCCACGTTCTCCTTCCCGCGCGACGACGGCGCCACCCTCGGCGACCTCGCCCGCCTCGACACCATGGTCACCGTCGTCGACGCGGCGAACTTCCTGCCGGAACTCGCCGGCGGCGACGAGCTCACCGCGCGCGGCCTCGACCAGTACGAGGACGACGAACGCACCGTCAGCGACCTCCTCATGGACCAGGTCGAGTTCGCGAACGTCATCGTCCTCAACAAGCTCGACCTGGTGGGCCCGAACGAAGCCGCACGACTGCGCGCCACCCTCACGCGCCTCAACCCCGAGGCCAGGATCGTCCCCGCCGTTCGCGGGCACGTGGCCTCCGAGCAGGTCCTGGGCACGGGCCTGTTCGACGTCGGGCGGGCCCAGCAGGCGCCCGGATGGGTCAAGGAGCTCAACGGAGACCACGTTCCGGAAACGGAGGAGTACGGCATCTCCTCCGTCGTCTTCCGCTCCGACCGCCCCTTCCACCCCGGCCGGCTGTGGAACTTCGTGACCAAGGGCCTCGACAGCGGCACCTTCGGTAACGTTCTGCGCTCGAAGGGCTTCTTCCGGCTCGCCGGCCGCCCCCGCGTGACCGGCCTGTGGTCCCAGGCCGGTGCGGTGGCCCGCTTCGAGCCCTCGGGCATCGTCGGCCGTGACGCCACCCAGGGCCAGGAACTCGTCTTCATCGGCACCGGACTACGCCCCGACGCCCTCCGGGCAGCCCTCGACGCCTGCCTCCTCAGCCAGGGCGAAGCCGTCCCCACCGAGGACGACTTCCCGGACTGGGAGACATATGGCGTCAACGACGCCTGCGAGGACGAGCACGCCACGCCGGAGGCGGCCTGAAGCTCCGGGCTGGGCAGTGGTCGCAGCCACGGCACTGCCCAGCCCGGTAGGCCCTCCTGGCCGGGGCCGGCAGGATCCGGCCCCTGACGCTGGCTCCAGCCACGCCCACTGGCACCGAAGCCGCGTTCGAACTGCCCGCACCGCACGGCTGACACCGACGTGCGGCCTCAGGGCGTGGACGGCCCGTGTGGCTCATCACCGCACGACGGTCCGAGTTCGGGGACCGGGCAGGCTCATGCTCCCCCGGCTTGACGGCCGTACCGCCGTGGTGGAGATCGCGGCCGCGAAGGCCGCGAAGCTGGGCATCGACCAAACCGCCGTCCGGCGGATCTTCGAAGATCAGATCGCGGCGAACAAGGCAGTCCAGCGGTCTCTCCACGCCAGGTGGCAAGAGCAACCCACGGAGCAACCGACCCACCGCCCCAGCCTCACCGCCGAGGTCCGTCCGATCCCGGACCGCGTGGATCGCCAACTGCTGACCGCCGTCCAGAAGGCTCAGCCCCTGCTGTCCGACACCGAGTGCAGGGCGACGCTGGACCGGGAGAGGTCGTCGACGGCCAAGGCCATGGCCCTCGACGCCATCCACAGGAGCGGTCTCGACCAGAGCCTCGCCCACACCTGCCAGACCGATTGACCGGCACGTTCATCACGAGTGACAACAAGAGCGAGGAGGGCCCCGACTCGTCGAGTCGGGGCCCTCCTTACACACGAGGATTCACATCATCGGCCCTCCGAAGGGGCCGCCCAGTCCGTAGTACGTCCCCAACTCGTGGCGGTAGTCGGGGTCCTTGAGGTGCTTGTCACGGTGGAACTCGGGAGCGTCCTTGATCTGCTCCTTGGTCCGGTCGACGAAGATCTTCTGGTCGTCCACGTCGATCCGAACCACGGTGCCGGCCGGAAGGAGGACCTCCTTGCCGAAGATCCAGACACCGGTGTCCACGACGAGATAGGCGTCACCGACCTCGTCGGAGTGCTTGTCCACCTTTCCGATGCTGCCGTCGATCGCCTCGACCTTGTAGCCGGTCAATTCGGCACCGGCCAGGTGACCGGCGGTCGACTTGTAGCTCCACACGTGCTCAGTCACGCGAAAACAACTCCTCCGGTAGGCAAGGACGGCCGGCGAATCGCTGCCGTCCCTCTCTTCCGTCTGTCTTTCGCAGCGGGGTGTCTTCCCCGCCTCAGCTCCGCCTGCCCCGACCGCGGCGACACAATCACCCGATCTCGCGGCAGCAGAGGAAGCGACCGGCGCGCCACGGCGGCGAGCAGCTCGATTACCCGCCCTCTGAGTAACTGCACACGTCCTCGGCCAGGCGCTCCTCGGTCAGGCGCTCACAGGCCGAGGTCGAGGAGGGCGTTCTCCACGACCTCGGTGAGCGCGGGATGGATCCAGTACGGAGCCGTGGCAAGGGTCGCGGCGTCGATGCCGAGTGTCGCCGCCAGGACGAGGGGCTGGATGAGGATGGACGCTTGCGGGCCCATCAGGTGGGCGCCGAGGAGCCGGCCCGTACCGGCCTCGGCGAGTACCTTGCAGAAGCCGGTGGTGTCCTCCATGGCCCAGCCGTAAGCGACATCGCCGTATTCGGCCTTGCCCACCAGGTAGTCGAGCCCCTTGTCGCGGCAGTCCTGCTCCGTGGCACCGACGGAGGCGACCTCGGGACTGGTGAAGACCGCCGCCGGCACCGGACCGTGGTCGGCGGCGATCATGTCGTCCGGGTGGCGGAGGTTGTGCGCGACGACCTTCGCTTCGCGGTTGGCCACGTGCTTGAGGGGTACCGCCGAGCAGATGTCGCCGAGCGCGAAGACACCGTCCGCGGTGGTGCGCTGGTATTCGTCCACGATCACACGGCCGTCGCCGTGAGTGGCGATGCCCGCCGCTTCCAGGTTCAGCCGGTCGCTGTTCGGGACGCGGCCCGCCGCGACGAGCAGCATGTCCGCCTCGACCGTCGATCCGTCGTCCAGGGTCAGGCGCGGCGCGCCCGGGCGACCGCCGACCGTCGTGACCTCCTGGCCGAGCCTGAGGTCGTATCGGGAACCGACCAACGCGGTGAACCGCTCCGCGACCGTCTCGTCCTGCGGGCCGAGCAGGTGATCCTCCTTCTCGACGATGGTGACGGAACTGCCCGCCGCGGCGAACACCTCGGCCAGTTCCGCGGCGATGTAACCGCCGCCCAGGATCGCGAGTCGCCGTGGCGGCGCGTCGATCCGCATGACGGTGTCGGACGTCTCGTACGGCACGTTCGCATCCACGACGGGCTTGGGCACGAGCGGACGACCGCCGGCCGCGACGACGATCCGCCCGGCGCTGATGTCCAGGGCTCCGTCCGCCCGTTCGATCCGAAGGGTCCTGGGACCTGTGAACCACGCGCTGCCCTCGTACACGGTGACCGAGTCGTCTTCCATCCTGCCGCTGCGCCCCCGGTCCCGTTCAGCGTCCAGCCGCCCGAAGACCCGGTCGCGCACGTCCCGCCAGAGCACCGCCTCCAAGGTTGCGTCCACGTCGAACGCCCTGGCTTCCCTGACACTCCGTGCGATATGTGCGGTGTGGGCGAGCATCTTGCTCGGGATGCATCCGGCGTTCAGGCAGGTGCCGCCGAACCAACGCTCCTCGACGACTGCCACATCGAGATCGGCCAACGAGTCGTCGACGACGGCGTTGCCGGATCCGGCACCGATGACGACGAGATCGTGGTGACGCATCGATCCAGCGTATGAGGGCGCGTGCCGAAGAAGCACGGCGGCACGCCCGGCGGGACTCCGCCCACACACGGGAGTCCATGGGCGCGATGGCAGCCGGGATCGACCCACCCCGCAAGGTAGTTCGACTCTGCGATGGGCGCCCGAGCCTTCCGGCCTCAGGCATGCCTTTCACGCCCCTCTCACAGAGAGAATGCGTGAAATCCTCGTCAGGGGTTACGAGCGGGGGTACGGCGCCGCTCAGGCAGCGGCGCGATTTCTCCGACGGAACTGGTGACGATGTCTGAATCGAGCCGACACGAGACCACCCAGCCGCCCTCGGTACCCCCGCCACCCCCGATGCGGTCGTGGCACACCACTGCCCGGCAGATCCAAGGAGGGATCGGTCTGCCCGTCGAGGCTGTGTTCCACTACGACCCCGACGACCCCTGGGCGGTACGCGTGACGTTCCGGCTTCCGCAGGGCAGGTTCGTCGACTGGACCTTCTCCCGGGAGCTGCTGCGCTCCGGGACCCGCGTCCTGAGCGGCGAAGGCGACGTCCGGCTGTGGCCGCTGCGCTGCGGTGGCAGGGAAGGACGCGTCCGTATGCGGCTGGGCCCGGCAGGGGCGTTCGCCGTGGTCGACGTCGACCGCGCGGGCCTGCGGAGCTGGCTGGGTGAGACATACGTCGCCGTGCCCGAGGGAGCGGAGGCCGCGCGGATCGGCTGGGCGGCCGAGACCTCTCAGCTCTTCGCGCGACCGTAGAACCGGATTCCGCGCGACGGACCGACGAAGGCAAGTGACAGGAGGAAATGATGCTGGACAGCTGGCGTGCACGTGCGGCCTGCCAGGATGTCGACCCCGACCTCTTCTTCCCTGTGGGGACGGGCGCACCGGCGCTGATCCAGGCCGAGGAGGCCAAGGAGATCTGCCGGCACTGCCCCGTGCGCGAGGAATGCCTGAGCTGGGCCATGGACGACTCCCGCCAGGTGACGGGTGTGTGGGGCGGCCTGCGCGAGGACGAGCGGCAGTCGCTGAAGCGCAAGTCGCGCCGCCGGGCGAACAGGGCGAAGTGAGTCCTTGTACGACGCGCGGTGGCGTGCCGTGACGGGCACGGCGCAGGGGCAGGTCAACCGAGTGGATGGCACGTCCTGACCGCGTTCCTTCGGGCGGCACGGCCCGGTTTCGACCCGGCGTAGAGCGCCGGCACCATCTGCTTGCCGTGCTGCCCGAACTCATGCTCCCGACCGGCTCGGCCTGCACGACCCGCGGAGTCTCCTGGCAGCACGGAACGGCCTCACCAGAAGGGGGTTGGTGAGGCCGTTCCGCCGAGGGCATCCCTCGGCGCCGATTCGTGCTTACGACTGGTCGAGCATGCCCTTGCGCAGGTGCTCCAGATTGCGGGAGAGCAGTCGGGAGACGTGCATCTGGGAGATGCCGAGCTCGTTGCCGATCTCCGACTGCGTCAGCTCCTCGACGAAGCGCAGATGCAGGATCCGGCGGCTGCGCTCGTCGAGCTCGACGAGCAGCGGCGCGAGCGTGTGGAAGTCCTCGAAGAGCTCGAGCGCCGGGTCCTCCACTCCGATGAACTCGGCGAGCGCCGCGGCATCGTCTTCGCCGTCCGGGCCGAAGGCGGCGTCGAGTGACGCGGAGTTGTAGCCGTTGGAGGCGATCCGCGCCTCGATCACCTCGTCCTCGGAGAGGTTCATCAGGGTCGCCAGCTCTGCCACGCTCGGTGCGCGTCCGAGCCGGGAGCTCAGCTCCTCGGTCGCCTTGGCCAGCTCGATCCGGGCTTCCTGCAACCGGCGCGGTACATGGACCGCCCAGGAGGTGTCACGGAAGAAGCGCTTGATCTCCCCGACGATGTAGGGGATGGCGAAGCTGGTGAACTCCACCTCCCGGGAGAGGTCGAACCGGTCGATGGCCTTGATGAGACCGATGGTGCCGACCTGGACGATGTCCTCCATCTCGTCGCCGCGGGCGCCCCGGAACCGGCCGGCCGCGTAGCGGACGAGCGACGTGTTCATCTCGATCAGCGTGTTGCGCGCGTACTGGTACTCGTGCGTGCCCTCCTCCATTTCCGCCAGCTTGTCGAAGAACAGCTTCGACAGCTCGCGCGCGTCCTTCGGGGCGACCTTGCGGGGAGATTCGAGTACGGGAAGGTCCTCCATACCCGTCTCGACACCAGTCCTCGTCTCCGTCGACACCTCAGTCGGCACTCTGATGACCTTCTCTCGTCGGTTGGCAACGGTTGCCCCCGTGGGGATGTCGCCTACCCCCACTTCCACGAGACATGTCAGAAAAAGCTCAGCGGGAAGAAGAAGCCCGGACCGAGCCATCACGCCAGGGAAAGACGGGCCCGGACGCGCTTCCCTGACAACTGCGGCTCCACGGTCACGCTCTCACACACCGCCACCACGATCTCGAGACCGTGCTGTCCGATGCGTAGGGGGTCGGGAGGCCGCGCTACGGGGGCGGTTTCGAGCCGGTCGGCCACCGAGATGTCCAGGGCGTCCTCGAACCATTCGAGAAGCACCCGGCAGGGGCCTGGGGCGTGCCGCACCGCGTTGGTCACCAGCTCGCTGACCACCAGGCGCACCAGATCCACGCGCTCTTGGGGTACCGGATCGCCTCCGGCGGTCGGCACGGCGGTGAGGAAGTCGGCCGCGAAGTCGCGGGCCGACGCGATGGTCCGGGCCCCCATGTCGACGGCTTCGTAGGACACGCTCGCCGACAGCGACGACCGATGCGCCGCGCTCGTCCTGATGATCACCTCACCCATCGCCCGTCCTCCCTCGTGTGGCCGGCACCTTTCCCGCCCTGTCCGTCGGGTATCCGCTGTATGCCCGCCCCACACCACGCACACCCGACAAGTACGGATGCGGCCGGTGGAAGCGACGAAAGCAGGCGAGGGAGGTCGGTCGCGACGGGCGCGTCCAGGCGAGGTCCTGGGCCCTGCGTCGGCAGGCTCGCCGCGGTTACGGCAGTGCGGCGCCGCGGGCGGAGACCCAGAGGGCGTACCACTCGTCGTGGCTGAGGTCGGGCTCGCTCGTCGCGGCGTCCCGGCAGGCGCGGATGCGCTCCGGGTTCGACGTGCCGATGACGGGGGCGATACGCGCCGGGTGGCGTTGCAGCCACCAGAGCACGATCGTCTCAGGTGTGGTGCCCTTGGCCTCGGCGAGCGAGGTCACGAGCGCGGCCGTGGCCGTCTCCTGCGGGATCTGTTGTGCCCCGGTGTAGCGTCCCTGCGCCAGGGCCCCCCACGCCTGGAGCCCGATGCCGTGGGTCAGGCAGTGCTCGACGGTACCGGCGGGGAATCCGTTGGCCGCGGACTCCGGGGTGTTGACGAGGACGCCGTCCTCCAGCCAGGCACGCTGGTGCAGGCTCATCTCCAGCTGGTTGGCCACGAGCGGCAGATCCAGGTGGGCCTGGAGCCGGGCGATCTGCGCGGAGTTCATGTTCGAGACGCCGAAACGGCGGACGAGCCCCTGCCGGTGGAGCGAGGTCAGGGCGTCGCCGATGTCGGCGGGATCGGCCAGCGGGTCGGGGCGGTGCAGAAGGAGTACGTCGAGGACGTCGGTGCGCAGCCGCTCCATGCTCTCCTCGACCCTGCGGACGATGGAGGTGCCTCGCAGGTCGTACAGGCCGGGGCGGTCCCCTTCCGCCAGGCGGATGCCGCACTTGGTCTGCAGGGTGATCCGGTCGCGGAGCCCGGCCGAGCGGGCGAGGACCTCGCCGAAGACGGCTTCCGACTTTCCGTGCCGGTAGATGTCGGCATGGTCGAAGGCGGCGATGCCGCTGTCCAGCGCCGCCTCGACGGCGGCCTCCGCCGCGTCGATGTCGGCTGCCGTATGGGGGCTCGCGTCCCAGCCTCCCCCGAGGCCCATACAGCCGAAGAGGAGGCGGTGGTCGGTCTTCTCGGGCGTGGTCACCGGGTCACTTTCGCACACGTACTCGACACCGTGCCACGCGACCGCGTACGAGGTCGGCACCGCCCCCCTGACGGGTACGGGCCCACAGCGGCAGGGCGAACCAGCAGAACGATCTCCTGCCGGCGCCGCCCGTGGTCAGGCGCGGCGCGGCCACCACCATCGGCGCTTGCGCCGCGGATACACCGCCCTGCCCATGCGGCGGCCCACGAGGGCATAGCCGAGCAGCGCGCCCGTGGTGTTGAGCAGCACGTCGTCGATGTCGAAGGCGCGCCCTGTGACCAGTGCCCCTTGGATCAGTTCGACCAGGAGCATCGTCGCCACCGTCAGAAGGGCGATTCTCACGAACCCACGGGTACGGGGGGAAACGACCGGCAGCAGCAGGCCGAACGGCACGCCCAGAAGAATGTTGCCGCCGAGCTGTTTGACGGTGTCCTGGAAGGCAGGCTGCCCGAGGTAGGCACGGATCGAGTCCCCCGGCCGGAGGTTGACGTGGGTGAGCACCTCCGACGCCGGCGACGGCTGGAGGGTCAGCCGGGCGAGGACGACACCGAAAGCCACCATCGCCGCGAGGGCCAGCACAGTGACGCCGAAGCGGAGCCAGCGTCCGGGTCCCGCCCCTGGGGTTCGCCCCTTCTGCTTCCTGTCCCTCCTCTCCTTCTGCTGCCGCTCGCTCGTGACGCGGCGCCATCCGGTACGTGACGTCATGACAACCCCAACTCCGCATACTTACAAGAAGGTTGCGGGCACCCGGACATGGACCGAGTACCCGTTCGATGCATGGCTCCCGCGTGGCAACCCGCTATCGCGCGTACGTGACGGTGACCCGCTCGAAGCCGAGGGCGCGGAGCAGGCCTTGGAGCATCGACGTGGTGTTCTTCTCGGCCCGCAGCGTCAGGTCGCTCTCCTTGGCGGCGTCGCCGATGCGGTCGGCGGCGAGGACGTGGACGGCACGCTCGTCGGCCGGGTTGTCGGAGAACAGGTCGCCCAGTCGGTCGACCAGGCCGCGCTGCTTCGAGACGGTGTAGGAGCGCTTCGGGTCCACGGACGGCTCAGCGAGCCGCGCGTGCGGCAGACGGAGGGTGGCAGTGGTGCGCTTCTCGTCGACGGTCACGCTGTCCTGGCCGATGCCGCCGAAGTCGACGTACGCGGCCACGCTGCCGGTCGCAACGAAGAGCGTACGAGTCCCGCGGATCGAGTCCGGCAGCAGTCGGGCGTCCTTCTCCAGGTCGACCACGACCTGGTAGTTGCCGGCGGCGCCCTCGTACCGGTGCATGTCCTGGATGGACTTCAGCACCGCCGGCCCGGAACGGTCATGCGTGTCGACGCCGAACACGTCGTCCAGTCCCGGCACATGGACGAACCGCCCCAGGAGGAAGAGGATCAGGGACAGCACGACGAGCACGACGGCGACAGCAGGCCACCTGCGCGGGGCCCTTTCCTTTGCGTCTGCTTCCATGTGTTGCGAGTGCCCCGCAAGCGGGTCGCCACTCCCAACCAGCCTCTATCTGGGGCTGGTTGACATTCCCGAGGTGCACTCCGACCGGATCTGATGCCTCTGTCCTCACCCGCATGTCTTCCGGCGAGAAGACGCTCTCCTCGCGCAGCGCGGCAGCGGCGGGGGGACCCCCGGGGGGGACGGGGGGTGGCGGGGCCGCGGGGGGGGGTTACCCGGGTGGCGCCGGGGCACGGGGTCGGGACCCAGACGTATGGGGCGCCGGTGTGTCGGTGCGC
>NZ_JBHTTQ010000075.1:0-37072 GCF_042794475.1 Streptomyces sp. NPDC056527 | reverse complement strand
GGTCCCACCAGTGGTGGGACCCGGGCCGCGTCGTCGAGGCCGTCGGCCGTTCTAGGCCCCGTCGCCGATCAGGGCGTCGACGAAGGCGGCCGGGTCGAAGGGGGCCAGGTCGTCCGGGCCCTCGCCCAGGCCGATCAGCTTGACCGGGACGCCCAGCTCGCGCTGGACCGCGACGACGATGCCGCCCTTGGCGGTGCCGTCGAGCTTGGTGAGCACGATGCCGGTGATGTCGACGACCTCGGCGAAGACGCGCGCCTGGACGAGGCCGTTCTGACCGGTGGTGGCGTCCAGGACGAGCAGGACCTCGTCCAGCGGGCCGTGCTTCTCGACGACCCGCTTGACCTTGCCGAGCTCGTCCATGAGGCCGGTCTTGGTGTGCAGACGGCCGGCGGTGTCGATGAGCACGACGTCGGCGCCCTCGGCGATGCCCTCCTTGACCGCGTCGAAGGCGATCGACGCCGGGTCGCCGCCCTCGGGGCCGCGCACGGTCCGCGCGCCGACCCGCTCGCCCCAGGTCTGGAGCTGGTCCGCGGCGGCGGCACGGAAGGTGTCCGCGGCGCCGAGGACGACGGAGCGGCCGTCGGCGACCAGGACCCGGGCGAGCTTGCCGGTGGTCGTGGTCTTGCCGGTGCCGTTGACGCCGACGACCATGACGACGCCCGGGGTGCCGGGGTCGCTCTCGGTCTTCACGGTGCGGTCGAAATCGGGGCCGAGGAGGGCGATGAGCTCCTCACGGAGCAGACCGCGCAGCTCCTCGGGGGTGCGGGTGCCGAGGACACGGACGCGCTCGCGCAGCCGCTCGACCAGCTCCTGGGTGGGGGCGACGCCGACGTCGGCGGTGAGGAGGGTCTCCTCGATCTCCTCCCAGGTGTCCTCGTCGAGGTTGTCCCGCGACAGGAGCGTGAGCAGCCCCTTGCCGAGGGAGTTCTGTGAGCGGGCGAGGCGGGCCCGCAGCCGTACGAGACGGCCCGCGGTCGGTTCCGGCACCTCGATCTCGAGTGCGGGCGCCTCGGCGACGACCGGGTCCTCGACGGCCACCGGGGCCTCGGTGGCCGGAAGGTCGACCTCCTCGATGGTCCGGCGCGGTTCTTCGCGTGGCGTCTCCGCCTCGTCGCCGACGTGCGGCTCGGCGGGCGGAGCGGTGATGGTCGGCGTGGCGGACGGCGCCTCGGGCGGCGGCAGCTGCTTCTTCTTGCGGCCGCTGATCACGAGCCCGCTGGTCACGGCGACGGCGACGACCAGGGCGATGACTACAGCAAGAATGAGTTCCATAACGGCTCCAGTATCGGCCACGACCGGGCCGGAGGAGGAGCACGTACGCTGGGTGGGTCCCCCACACCCCGCACGGAGTACCCCCATGCCCCCTGCCGCCGAACCCGCCGCCGAGAGCGAAGGTGCCGTCGAGACCCGCGGTCTCGAACCCGTCCCCGACGCCGAGCGCACCGGCCACGTCCGAGAGCTGTTCCCGACCTGGGTCGCCGCCAACATCAGTGTGCTGTTGCTCACCATGGGTGCGGGTCTGGTCGTCTTCAACGGGCTGAACTTCTGGCAGGTCCTCGTCGTCGCGACGGCCGCGCCGATCCTCTCGTACGGGATCGTCGGCCTGATATCCATCGCCGGGAAGCGCGGGGGCTCCCCCGGCATGGCGCTCTCGCGGGCCGTCTTCGGCCAGCGCGGCAACCTCTTCCCCGGGTCGCTGATCTGGGTGGCCCGCTGGGGCTGGGAGACGATCAACGCGGTCACCGGCGCCTATGCCGTGCTGACGGTGCTCGATCTGCTCTTCGGCATCAAGTCGAACACCGCGCTGATCGTGGTCACGCTGATGCTCTTCGTCGCCTGCACCTTCCTGGTGTCCGGGCTCGGCATCAACGCGCTGCGGGTGTGCAGCAAGTGGTCGACGTATCTCTTCGGCGCGTTCTCGGTGCTCGTGCTGGTCTATCTGGTCGCCGACACCGACTGGTCGGCGGTCTTCGACAAACCGGCCGGCTCGACGGCGATGATGATCGCGGGTATCGGCACGATCGCGGCGGGCGGTATCAGCTGGGTCCCCTCCGGGCCCGACTTCACCCGCTATCTGCCGCGCACTGCCTCCTCGAAGGCGATGGTCGGCTCCACGATCGGCGGCGCGGGGATCGTAGTGCTGCCGATGGTCCTGATGGGCGCGGTGATGGCGGTGGCCACCCCCGGCCTGGCCTCGGCGCAGGACCCGGTGTCGTTCATCGGCGAGCTTCTGCCGACCTGGATCTCCGTGCCGTACCTGGTCATCGCGCTGATCGGGATGCTGCTGATCAACTCGATGTCGATGTACTCGGCCGGGTTCACCGCGCAGACGCTCGGCATCAAGGTGCCGCGGGCCGCGGCGGTGAGTGTGAACGCGGTGATCAGCCTGGTCTTCGGCTTCCTGCTGATGGTGGTGGCGACCAGCTTCATCGGTTCGTTCATCTCCTTCCTGACGCTGCTCGCGGTGGCGTTCTCCGCATGGATCGGCGTCTTCGGCGTCGACATGCTGCGCCGGAGGTCGTACGACGGCGAGGCGCTGATGGACACCACGCGCACCAGTGCCTACTGGTACCGGGGCGGCTTCGCCTGGCAGGCGATGACGGCGTGGGCGGTGGCCCTGCTGGTGGGTCTGCTGTTCACCAGGGTCGACTGGTTCTCGGGGCCGCTCGCCTCCTCCTGGATCGGGGAGAACGGGCTCGGCTGGGGCGCGACGATCGTCGTCGCGGGTCTGCTGTACGCGGTGCTGCCGCGGACGCCCGCGCCGGCGGCCGTGGAGCCGATCGAGGCCCGCGAGACTGTTTCCATCTGACGCAACGTCAGATAGCGTCCCCCTTCGCCGGCATCCCACGCTCGCGGAGGGGGACTTCCCATGCCCTTCACAGTCGTACGGTTCAACCTCGTCGATCCGCATGCGACCCCCGAGTCCCTCTCGGAGCGCTATCGCGCCGCCCTCGCCATGGCCGCCTACGCCGACGAGCACGGCGTCGACACGATCCAGACCGAGGAGCACCACGGCGCCGCCAACAACTGGCTGCCCTCCCCGTTCGCCTTCGCGGGCGCGGTGTTCGGCGCCACGAAGAGGATCGCGGTCACGGTCTCCGCGATCATCGGCCCGCTCCACGACCCGCTGCGGCTCGCCGAGGAGATCGCCGTCCTCGACCTGCTGAGCGCGGGGCGTCTGGTGACGGTCGCGGGCATCGGCTACCGACCGGAGGAGTACGAGGAGCGCGGGGTCGACTGGGGCCGCCGCGGGAAGCTGCAGGACCTGCTCCTGGAGACCTTGCTGCAGGCGTGGTCCGGTGAGCCCTTCACGTATCAGGGCCGTACGGTACGGGTCACTCCGCGGCCCTTCACCCGGCCGCATCCGTTGCTGCTGGTGGGCGGTTCCTCGAAGGCGGCGGCGCGGCGGGCGGCCCGGCTCGGACTGCCGTTCTTCCCGAGCGCGCATCTGCCGGAGCTGGAGACGTACTACCGGGAGCGGTGCGCGGAGTACGGCACCGAGGGCTGGACGATGATGCCGGCCGAGAAGACCCCGCTGCTGCACCTCTCGGAGGACCCGGACCGGTCCTGGGAGCTGTACGGGGAGCACTTCCTGCACGAGGCGCGGACGTACGCCTCCTGGCAGTCGAAGGACATCCGCTCGGCGGTGCGCTCGACGGCGACGACGGTCGCGGAGCTGCGGGCGGAGGGGGTGTACCGGATCGTCACGCCGGACGAGTGCGTGGCGCTGGGGCGCGAGCTGGAGAGTCTGGTGCTGCATCCGCTGTGCGGCGGGATGCCGGTCGAGGAGGCGTGGCGCAGTCTGCGGCTGCTGGGCGAGACGGTGCTGCCCCGGCTCACGGCATAGGGCCGTGGCCGGGGCAGTTCCGGATTCGAGGAGAGGGGCAGCGGGGTTTAGCCCATCTCCTCCAACGCCTTGCCCTTGGTCTCCTTGACGTACCTGAGCACGAAGGGGATGGAGAGCACGGCGAAGACCGTGTAGATGATGTACGTGCCGGAGAGGTTCCAGTCCGCGAGGGACGGGAAGCTCGCGGTGATGGCCCAGTTGGCGATCCACTGCGCGGAGGCGGCGACGCCGAGCGCGGCGGCGCGGATCCGGTTGGGGAACATCTCGCCGAGGAAGACCCAGACGACGACGCCCCACGAGAGGGCGAAGAAGAGCACGAAGACATGGGCGGCGACGAGCGCCACGATGCCCTCGGTCTCGGGCAGCTTGCCGTCGACGAGGTCGGCGGAGAACGCCCAGGCCTCGAAGGCGAGGGCGATGGCCATGCCGACGGAGCCGACGAGCGCGAGGGGCTTACGGCCCACCCGGTCGACCAGGACCATGGCGATCACGGTGCCGACGATGTTGATGATCGACGTGGTGAACGAGTAGAAGAACGAGCTGGAGGGGTCGACGCCGACCGACTGCCAGAGCGTCGCGGAGTAGTAGAAGGCGACGTTGATGCCGACGAGCTGCTGGAAGACCGAGAGTCCGATGCCGACCCAGACGATGGGGAGCAGCTTGAAGCGGCTGCCGGCCGTGAGCAGGTCCCTGAAGGTGGACTTGTGCTCGCTGCGCATGGCGCGGTCGATCTCGGCGACGCGGTGGTCGAGGTCGACCTCGTGGCCCTCGACCTCGGCGAGCACCTCCTTGGCCCGGTCGACCTTGCCGACGGAGATCAGGAAGCGGGGGGACTCGGGGATGGCGAAGGAGAGCAGTCCGTAGAGCACGGCGGGGACGACCATCACGCCGAGCATCCACTGCCAGGCCTCGAGGCCGCCGATCTCACCGCGCTGGTCGCCGTCGGCGATCTGCAGGATGCCGTAGTTGACCAGCTGGGAGATGGCGATGCCGATGACGATGGCGGCCTGCTGGAAGGAGCCGAGGCGGCCGCGGTAGGCGGCGGGGGCGACCTCGGCGATGTACGCGGGGCCGATCACCGAGGCCATGCCGATGGCGAAGCCGCCGACGATCCGCCAGAAGGCGAGGTCCCAGAGGGCGAAGGGCAGCGCGGAGCCCACGGCGCTGACGGCGAAGAGGACCGCGGAGATCTGCATGCAGCGGATGCGGCCGATGCGGTCGGCGATCCGGCCGGCGGTCGCGGCACCGATCGCGCAGCCGATCAGGGCGATGGCGATGACCTGGGCCAGCGTGCCCGAGCCGATGTCGTACCGGTCCCGGATGGCCTCGACGGCGCCGTTGATGACGGAGCTGTCGTAGCCGAAGAGGAAACCGCCCATCGCGGCGGACGCCGTGATGAAGATGACGTGGCCGAGGTGGTCCGGGTGGGCGGCCCGGCCTTCGGAAGGCGGCGGCGTGGGCGCCTGCGCGGTGCTGGTCACATGGACTCCTGGGGGCCTCCGGCAGCGTCGCCGGGGCGTGGGGGGCGAGCCCTTCCAGTGGCGCACAACATCACGCGGCCCACCACTTGAAGGTAAAAGCAACGTTGCAGAGACTATGCCTTCAAGTTTCGAAGTCAAGACTTGATGTCGTATGACTTCAACCGCACGGCGGGGCACCTTGAGTTCAAGACTTGTAGTTGATCACTGGGGTCACTCACCGCAGTCGCTGACTGATGACCTTCGAGACGCCGTCGCCCTGCATGGAGACGCCGTAGAGCGCGTCGGCGACCTCCATGGTCCGCTTCTGGTGCGTGATGACGATGAGCTGCGAGGACTCCTGAAGCTCCTGCATGATCCTGATCAGCCGCTGGAGGTTGGTGTCGTCCAGGGCCGCCTCCACCTCGTCCATCACGTAGAAGGGGCTGGGGCGGGCCTTGAAGATGGAGACCAGCATCGCCACGGCGGTCAGCGAGCGTTCTCCGCCGGAGAGCAGCGAGAGCCGCTTGACCTTCTTGCCCGGGGGCCGGGCCTCCACATCGACACCCGTGGTGAGCATGTTGTCGGGGTCGGTCAGGATCAGCCGTCCCTCGCCGCCGGGGAAGAGACGTGAGAAGACGCCCTCGAACTCGCGCGCGGTGTCCCGGAACGCCTCCGTGAAGACCTGTTCGACGCGTACGTCGACCTCCTTCACGACCTGAAGCAGGTCGGCCCGCGTCTTCTTGAGGTCCTCCAGCTGCTCGGAGAGGAACTTGTGGCGTTCCTCCAGCGCCGCGAACTCCTCGAGGGCCAGCGGATTCACCTTGCCGAGCTGCTGGTACGCCCGTTCGGCGGCCTTCAGCCGCTTCTCCTGCTCCGAACGGACGAAGGGGCGCGGCTGGTTGCGCGGATGCTCCGGGTCCTCCGGCAGCTCCTCGCCCTCCGCGGGCGGCGACGGCGGTACGAGCTGACGGGGGCCGTACTCGGAGACCAGACCGGCCGGCTCGACGCCCAGCTCCTCCAGGGCCTTGGTCTCCAGCTGCTCGATCCGCATCCGCTTCTCCGCGCCGAGCACCTCGCCCCGGTGGACGGAGTCGGTGAGCTTGTCCAGCTCGGCCTTCAGGTCGCGGCCCCGGTTGCGGGCCCCGGTCAGGCCCTGCTCACGCGCGCCCTTGGCGGCCTCGGCCAGTGCGCGCTCCTGCTCGGCACGGACCAGGGAGACCTCGATGTGGGAGAGCAGCTGCCGGGTGCCGGCGGCGACGGCGGTGGCGACCTCCGCCTCGTGGCGCAGCCGGGCACGGCGCTGCTCGCCACGCGCGCGTGCCTCGCGTTCGGCGCGGGCGCCCCGGTCGAGGGAGTCGGCGCGGCCCGCGAGGCCCTTGACCCGCTCCTCGTGCGTACGGAGCTGGAGCCTGGCCTCCATCTCGGTCTGGCGGGCGTTGGCACCGTCGGCGGCGAGCCGGTCGCGCACGGAGGTGTCGGGTTCCTCCTCGGCAGGGGTCTCCTCGGCGACCAGCAGCCGCTCGGCGAGCTCCTCGGCCTCGTAGAGCGCCTTCTCCAGGGCCTCATCCGCGCGGGCCGCCGCCGCGGCGGTGCGCTCGGCCTCCCCCGCGGCGCCGCGGGCCTGTCCGGCGAGCCGTCCGAGCTGCTGGGCGACCTGGGACTTCTCGCGGTCGGCCGCGCGGCGGCGCTCGGCCAACTCCTCGACGAGCGCGGCGAACGAGCGACGGCGTTCGGTCGCCTCCTGCTGGGCGGCGGCCAGCCGCGCGCAGCGCGACTCCAGCTCGTCCAGCTCGGCGGCCGCCTCGTCGACGGACGCCTGCACCTCCAGGAGGCTGGGCGCCCCGGCGGAGCCGCCCTGCGCGAAGTGCGCCCCGAGCAGGTCCCCCTCGGCGGTGACGGCGGTGAGGCCCGGGTGGGCGTAGACCAGCTCCTCGGCCTCTTCCAGCGTCCCGACCACCACGATCCCGGCCAGCAACCGTCGTACGGACGTCATGAGTTCCTCGGGTCCGCGCACGAGGTCCGCGGCGCGCGGGTGTCCGCCTGTCGGCGCCGGGGACTCCCCCGGCGCCTCGCCGCCCGTGAGCAGCAGCGCCGCGCGGCCCGCGTCCTGCTTGCGCAGCAGGCGCAGGGCCTCGGCGGCCGCGGCGGGGCCCGTAACGGCGATCGCGTCCGCCGCCGCGCCGAGGGCGGCGGCGAGGGGGAGCTCGTGTCCCGGGGTGACGGTGAGCAGTTCGGCGGCCGGGCCGAGCACTCCGCTCAGGCCGTCCCGGGCGCCGAGGAGTGCTCCCGTCCCGTCCTTGCGGCGCAGTCCGAGGGAGAGCGCCTCGTGGCGGGCCCGGGTCGCGGCGCGGCTGCGGTCGGCCTCCGTGGCCGCCTCGCGGGCGGCCGTCAGCGCCGCCTCGGCGGCGGCGAGGTCCCCGCGGGCGGCCTCGTACCGCTCCCCCAGCTCCGTGTCGCCCGCGTCGAGTCCGTCGACCTCGGCCTTGAGCTGCTCGTACTCCTCCTGTGCGGCGACGGCCCGCTCCTGGGCCTCGTCCCGCGCGGCGGCGAGCCGGTCGATCTCGGCCTGGGCGGACGCGGCGCGCGAGCGGGCGGCGTTGACCTGGCCGTGCAGCCGGGCGAGTCCCTCGCGCTGGTCCGCGATGGCGCGGGCCACGTCCTTGAGCCGGCGCTCCTCCACCGCCAGCTCGCGCTCCAGTTCGGCGCGGTGGGCGACGGTGTCCTCCAGGGCGCGTTCGGCCGCTTCGAGGGCCGCCTCCAGCTCGGCCTCCTGCTCGCGGATCCGGGCGGCCTCGCGCTCCATGTCCTCGGGGTCGCGGCCCCGGCGCTCCTCCGGCGGCTGGGCGGTGGCGCTCTTCACACGCGCGTCGGCCAGTGAGACGGTGCCCCGGACCCGCTCGGCGAGCTGCGAGAGTTCGTACCAGGTCTGCTGGGCGCGCTGGAGGCGCGGTGCGAGCCGGCGGACCTCGTCCTCGAGCTCGGCCTCCTTGGCGAGCGCCGCGCGGAGCTCCGCCTCGGCGCTCTCCTTGCGCTCCTTGAGGGCGGCCTCGTCGGCGACTTCGGTCTTCAGCGCCTCCTGGAGACGTACGAGGTCGTCGGAGAGCAGGCGCAGCCGGGCGTCCCGCAGATCGGCCTGGATGACCGCGGCGCGGCGGGCGACCGCCGCCTGCCGGCCGAGCGGCTTGAGCTGGCGGCGCAGTTCGTCGGTGAGGTCCTGCACGCGCGCGAGGTTGGCCTGCATCGCGTCCAGCTTCCGCAGCGCCTTCTCCTTGCGCTTGCGGTGCTTGAGGACGCCGGCGGCCTCCTCGATGAAGGCGCGGCGGCCCATCGGGTCGGCGTGCAGGACGGAGTCGAGCTGGCCCTGGCCGACGATGACGTGCATCTCGCGGCCGATGCCGGAGTCGGAGAGCAGGTCCTGGATGTCGAGCAGCCGGCAGGTGTCGCCGTTGATCTGGTACTCGCTGCTGCCGCCCCGGAACATGATCCGGGTGATGGTGACCTCGGCGTAGTCGATGGGCAGCGCGCCGTCGGAGTTGTCGATGGTCAGCGAGACCTCGGCGCGACCGAGCGGCGGCCGCCCGGTCGTGCCGGCGAAGATGACGTCCTCCATCTTGCCGCCGCGCAGCGACTTGGCGCCCTGCTCTCCCATGACCCAGGACAGCGCGTCCACGACATTGGACTTGCCCGAGCCGTTCGGCCCGACGACACACGTGATTCCCGGTTCGAACCGCAGCGTGGTGGCGGATGCGAACGACTTGAAACCGCGGAGGGTCAGGGCCTTGAGATGCACGCCCCCGGACTCTACCTGTGGTTGCGCGTTTCACCCATGAACGTGCAGGGCACACCCTCCCCTAAGGAACGGTGGGACATGGGGGACTCATGGGGGACTCAAGAAAGAAGGGACGCCGGAGCGCCCCTTGCATATCCAGCTGTGCTGGCGTGAGTGTTTCTCACCTGGCCCCGGCACGGGGCTGACTGTCAGGTGAGCGCAGGCTCCGCCTGGGGAACGTCGAGGTCGATGCTGTCGAGCAGCGACTCTCCGTGCTGTGCGGCGGCAGCGTTGAGCGCGTCGTTCTCGGACTGGATCCGAACGAGCTCGGATTCCAGGTCCTGGACGCGCTGCTGAAGCCGTCGCATCTCGGCGAGGAGTCGCGGGTCGGAGCCGCCGACGTAACCGAGAAGCGCCTTTGCCATGATGGATGGTCCTCCACACTGAGTGACCGACCGAAGCGGTGTGGGTCGTGAGGGATTTCGCACCCGCGGTCTCGGCAGTGCTTCATGTCGTGCCGGTTCGTACTGCCAAACAGCTAAGGTGCGCGGGGATTCCAGCGTCTCACCAAAAAGTTTGACGGTCAACACGATCACGCCCCGTATCAAGGGCAACCGGGGGGTCTGCGGCCGCGGAACAGGCGGCGGCGCCTCGCAACTCGGTGCCTCAGGGGCGTAGCGATCATCCTTCCGCGCGGAGCGCGACACCGCAAGCCCCTCTCGGCAACCATCAGGCCATTTCCGCTTCGGCGGCTCGTCGCCGAACGTCCGCGCGGGGGTCGAGCAGGCCACCGGGCGGGGCTCGCCGAGCCCTCGGTCAGCGGATCGCGAAGCCGTCGTAACCGCCGCGCGGGGTGGCCCAGATCTCAGTGACTCCGTCGACGCGCCCGGGAGTGTCGCCGGAGCGGAGCCAGTCGAGCAGACGGTGGCAATTCTCACTCGACCCCTCGGCCACGACCTGCACGCGCCCGTCGTCGAGGTTGAGGGCGAAGCCGACGAGGCCTCCGATCTCCAAGGCGTTTGCCCTGGTGAACCAGCGGAAGCCCACTCCCTGTACTCGGCCGCGCACCCAGGCGGTGAGCCGTACGTCTTCATTCATGGCTGCACGCTAACGGGCCAATTACCGAAGGAGCACGTCGCCCCGGCGCGTCATGGCGTACAGTCCCGACCGAATGAGGCTCACCCGTTCGGATGCGCCTCTTCGAGCAGGCCCGCTCGGGCCACGCAGAAGCAAAGATCAGCAAAGAGCCAGCACAGGTCGTCAGGAAGGCAGAGCAGATGGGACGCCATCGTCGTTCCGGCGCCGCGCCCGCCGCAGAAGATTACGCGGCGGGTTCGGACCGCCGGCACCGGGGTGAACGCCGCAGGAAGCGCGGCATGCGTACGGGACTTCTCGGCGCCTCCGCCGCGGTGGCGGTCGGCGCGGTCGCCGTCGCCTCGGGCCTTCTGCCCGGCGGGGACACCCTGACCGTGGGCAGCGCCGGCTCCGGTGAGCAGCAGACCACGCAGTCGCGGCAGACGCCGGAGCTGACGACCCAGGGCGGCTCGTCCGCGACGCCGACGAGCCAGGCGCCGAGCACGGCGACGGGTACGGGTACCGGTACGGGCAAGGCGAACGGCAAGGCGTCCTCCTCGCCCTCCGCCACGCCGTCGCCGAAGCCGTCGAAGACCACCGCGTCCCCGGCGCCCAAGAAGCCGGCCCCGCAGCCGTCGAAGACCACGGCGAAGCCGAAGCCCAAGCCGGCGCCCACGACCGAGAAGCCCGTCGTGCGCCCCCCGGCCCCGGCGCCGACCCCGTCCCGCACCAGCCGCTCCGCGGCGGCCGAGGCGGAGGTCGTACGGCTGGTCAATGTGGAGCGGGCCAAGGTCGGCTGCACGCCGGTCCGGTCCGACGGCGCTCTCGCCGCACTGGCGGGCGCCTTCAGCCAGGACATGGCGCAGCGCGGCTTCTTCGACCACACGGACCCGGACGGCGACACTCCCTGGGACCGCGCCGGCCAGGCGGGCGTCACGGGCATGGGCGGCGAGAACATCGCCCGCGGCCAGGTGGACGCGGCCGCCGTCATGGCGTCGTGGATGAACAGCGACGGCCACCGCGCGAACATCCTGAACTGCGACTACAAGACCCTGGGCGTCGGCGTGTACTTCGCGGACGGCGGCCCGTGGTGGACGCAGGACTTCGGCTTCTGAGTCGAAAGTGGGAAGGGCCCCGTCACCGGGTGGTGACGGGGCCCTTCCTCGTTGTGCGCTCAGGCGGCGGCGCGGCCCTTGACGAAGGTGCGGGCGGTCGTGGCCACGCGGCGGCCGAGGTGCTCGGCGGTGGCCAGGTCGGCCTTGTGGACGCCCTCGGGGCCCAGGTCGTTGTGGGTCTGAGCGGCGGCGCCGGAGAAGAAGCCGAGGCGGTTGATGTCGTTCTCGGACGCCTCGGTGGTGTTCCAGCCGGGCTTCAGACCCAGGTTCACCCAGGTCATCCCGTGCTGGGCGGCCAGGATCTGGAAGAACTGCAGGGTGTGCAGCTTGTCGCCGCTCTTGGAGGCGGAGTTGGTGAAGCCGGCGGCCAGCTTGTCGGTCCAGGCGTCCGTGAACCAGCGCTTCGAGCTCTCCTCGGCGAACGCGTGGAACGCGCCCGAGGCCGTGCCCATGTACGTCGGCGAGCCGAACACGATCGCGTCGGAGGCGTCCAGCAGCTCCCACTGGGCGTCGGTGATCTCGTCGACCTTGATCAGGTGGACGGTGGCGCCCGCGTCGAGCGCGCCGGCCCGGACGGCCTCGGCGACGACGGCGGTGTGACCGTAGCCGGAGTGGTAGGCGATGGAGACGACGGGCGTGGACATGGTGGGACTCCTCATCGGCGGGGGAACGACAAGAAGTAGAGCACTAACTTTCCGAAAGTGCAATCCATGAGAGAGCGCACTCCTGCAGTTAGCGCTGTGCGCGAGTATGGTAGAGGGCATGACTGACGACCTCGTGTTCAACGTGTTCGCCCGGGCCTGCACCTCGCGCGAGACGCTGGAGCATGTGACGGGGCGGTGGGGCACGCTCACGCTCGGCGCGCTCCACGAGGGCACGTTCCGCTTCAACGAGCTGCGCCGCCGGGTCGACGGGGTCAGCGAGAAGATGCTGGCGCAGACCCTGCACGCGCTGGAGCGCGACGGGCTCGTCCACCGGGAGGCGCAGCCGACCAACCCACCACGCGTGGACTACCGGCTCACGCCGCTGGGCCGCGAGATCGCGGAGCGACTGCGGGCGCTGATCGAGCTGGTCGAGGGCCGGATGCCAGACGTCCTCTCGGCACGCGAGAGCTACGACGAGGAGCGCGCGGCGGCCGTGGGCGCGTGAGCGATCGCGGCCGTCAGGCCGTGGCGCGCGGGGGGCGCTGGCAGCGCGGGCAGAAGTAGCTGGACCGATTCATCCACGGCCGGCGCCGCATCGGCGTACCGCAACGGCGGCACGGCTCGTCCTCGCGCCCATAGGCGTCCAGCGACCGGTCGAAGTAGCCCGACTCCCCGTTCACATTGACGTAGAGGCTGTCGAAGCTGGTCCCGCCCGCGGCGAGGGCCGCGTTCATGACGTCCCGTACATGCCCGAGAAGCTCGGCGGAGCGCGGCCGGGTGAGCGTGGCGGTGGGGCGTTCGTAGTGCAGCTTCGCCCGCCACAACGCCTCGTCGGCGTAGATGTTGCCGACCCCGCTGATCAGCGTCTGGTCGAGCAGCGCGCGCTTGACGGTCGTACGGCGCAGACGCAGCGCCGCCTGGAAGGCCGCGTCGTCGAACGCCGGGTCCAGTGGATCGCGGGCGATGTGCGCGATGACGTCGGGAAGACCGTCCGCCGTGTTCTCGTGGATCGAGAGCCCGCCGAAGGTCCGCTGGTCGACGAAGCGCAGCTCGGTGCCGAGGCCGTCGTCGAAACGGACACGGATCCGCAGGTGCTTCTCGTCGGGGGCGTCCTCGGGCTGGACGAGCAGCTGCCCGCTCATGCCGAGATGGCCCAGGATCGAGACGTCGGAGTCCGCGAGCGGGATCCACAGGTACTTTCCGCGCCGTCGCGCGATCCCGAAGCGGTGCCCCTTGAGCCGGGCGGCGAAGTCCGCCCCGCCCGCCGGGTGCCGGCGCACGGCCCTCGGATGCAGCACCTCGACCTCGCCCACGGTGCGCCCGCCGACCCAGCGCTCAAGACCGCGTCGTACGACCTCGACCTCGGGCAACTCGGGCACGGGACTCCTCCGGAGGGGTACGGGAAAGGCGACGCCCGAAGCCTACCGCCCGGACGGAAACGGCCGGACGGAAGCGGACGACCCCGCCCGGAGACCCTCGCGGGGCCCCGGGCGGGGTCGTCAAGAAGCAGTGCCGTCAGGAAGAGGAGGGCTTCAGGCCGAGGCCTGGTCCGCGGGGGAAGAGGCGTCGGCGACCTCTTCCGGCGCCGTCTCGGCCGCCACGTCCGCCGCGGCCTTCGCCGCCGCGAGACGCTCGTCCGCCGCCGCGCGAATCGCGCGCCATGCGGACTCCGCCGCCTGCTGCTCCGCTTCCTTCTTGCTGCGGCCGGTGCCGGTGCCGTACGAGACACCACCGACGCGGGCGGCAGCAGTGAAGGTCTTCTCGTGGTCCGGACCCGTCTCCGTGACGAGATACTCCGGAACACCCAGACCCTCGGCCGCGGTGAGCTCCTGGAGGCTGGTCTTCCAGTCCAGTCCTGCACCGAGGTTCGAGGACTTCTCGATCAGCGGGTCGAAGAGCCGGTGCACCAGCTCCGAGGCCGCGTCGAGGCCCTGGTCGAGATAGACCGCACCGATCACCGCTTCAAGGGTGTCGGCGAGGATGGACGCCTTGTCCCGGCCACCCGTGCCCTCTTCGCCCCGGCCGAGCCGGATGAAGGAGCCGAGTTCGAGGCCGCGACCGACCTCCGCCAACGCACGCGAATTGACCACCGCGGCCCGCAGCTTGGCCAGCTGGCCTTCGGGCAGGTCGGGGTGGGTGCGGTACAGCGTGTCCGTGACCACCAGGCCGAGCACGGAGTCCCCGAGGAACTCGAGACGCTCGTTGGTGGGCAGACCGCCGTTCTCGTACGCGTACGAGCGGTGCGTCAGCGCACGCACCAGAAGGGCGGACTCGAGCTGATACCCGAGCCGCCCTTCCAGAAGCGTGTGGGACGAGGCATTGTCCGTCTTGTTGGACTCAGACATTGCGCCTCTCACCAGCCACTCAGACCGAGAGGACCTGGCGCTTGTTGTAGGTGCCGCAGCTCGGGCACGCGATGTGCTGCTGCTTCGGCTCCTGGCAACGCTCACACGAAACCAGGGTGGGGACCGCAGCCTTCCACTGCGACCGGCGGTGGCGCGTGTTGCTGCGCGACATCTTCCGCTTCGGAACAGCCACGGCTACTTCTCCTGCTTCTCGTCGACGCCAGCTTCGGCGCCGCTCATGTTGTCCTTCTCATCGGTTCCCAGCGAACCGGCGAGTCCCTGCAGTGCCGCCCAACGAATGTCGACGGCTTCATGGTGGTGGTCCGGGTTGTCGTTCAGGTTGGTTCCGCATTCGGAACACAGACCCGCACAGTCCTCCCGGCACACCGGCTGCATCGGCAGTGCGAGCACCACCGCATCACGCAGCACGGGTTCGAGGTCGAACATGCCGTCCTCGAGGGGGATCATGTCCTCGTCGTCCTCGGCTTCGTCGTCCGCGGCCGCCTTGGAGCGGCCCCGGTCGTCGGAGTCGGGGTACGAGAACATCTCCTGGAAGTCCACGTCGAGCTCGAGCTCGACGGGCTCCAGACACCTTACGCACTCCCCCTCGGCCGATGCACGGGCGGTGCCTGTGACGAGCACCCCTTCCATGACCGACTCGAGACGGAGCTCGATTTCCACGGGCGAGCCTTCCGGCACACCGATGACCCCTTCGACACCGAAGTCCTTGGGGGCCGACGCCGAGCGGGAGATCCTCTGGAGGGCACCAGGACGCCGCCCCAGCTCGTGTGTGTCGAACACGAGGGGGTTGCGGTGGTCAAGGCGCGTGCTCAGGGTTCTTCCTGCTTTCGGATCGTGAGGGGGCTGCCGCGTTCGAATCGAGAGACGAAGCGGGCAGGATGGATCGCGGGCATACGCGCGACCGAAGAGCCAGGATACTGGACGCTTCGCTCAGGGCCCAATCCGGCCTTGGCCGGGCTCGGCTCAGTGCCCCTGACCGTGTCCCTGGCCGTGCCCCTGCTCGTACTGCCGCAGCTGCTCCAGGTCGATCATGCTCGTGTCGAAGAAGCTGGTCTCGTCGAGCGCGGCGGCCTGCGGCTGCTGGTAGTCGTAGACCGGCTGCTGCTGGTACGCGTAGGGGTCCTGGGTCTGGTACCCGTACGGGTCCTGGGCGGCCTGGGCCTGGTAGGCGTACGCGTCCTGGTGCTGCGGCTGCTGGTACCCGTACGGATCCGGCTGCTGCGCCGGGATCTGCGGGACCTGCTGGTGGACGGGCTGCTGGACCGGCTCGGGGTCGGCCAGCTCCGCGAGCCCGGCCAGATAGTCCGCGTCACTGGTGTGCACCGCGCCGCCCGCGGCGTCCTGGGCCGCCATGTGGGCACCGAGATCGTCGGTGGCGATCCGGCCGTGGAGCTTCTGCCGGCCGCGGCCGACCGCCTCCAGGGTCTTGGACAGCACGGCCTCGAAGGCGCCCAGCTTGGCGTCCACGTACTCGTCGGCCCGGTGGATCAGGGTCTGCGGGTCCGCGCTGTACTCGGGGGCGTCCTCGTCGGCGTAGCCCTGCGCGTCCAGGCCCGGGCCGCGGCCGAGGAGCTTCTCGCGGCCGCGGTCGACGGAGCCGATCGTCTTGTTGAGGACGACCTCGAAGTTGGCGAGCTTGGAGTCGACGTAGTCGTCGGCCTCCGCCCTGATCTCCTCGGCCTCCCGGCGGGCCTCCGAGAGGATCCGGTCCGCCTCGTCCTGGGACTGGCGGGCGACCTGGGTGTCGGAGATCAGCGAGCCCCGCTCGGCGTGGGCGGCCTCGATGATCCGCTCAGCCTCCTGGCGGGCGTGCTCCACCATCTGCTCCCGGCCGCCGAGGAGCTCCTGGGCCTGGGCCAGGGAGCCCGGCAGGGCCTCCCGTACCTCTTCGAGCATGGCGAGCAGCTCGGCGCGGTTGACCACGCAGGACGCCGACATGGGCATGGAGCGGGCGTTTGTGATCGTCGAAACGATCTCGTCGAGCTTCTTCTGCACGTCCACCGGGTGCTCGCCACTCTCTACAGCTGGATGGAGACGGACGGGACGACTTTAAGGGCAGTCGTCCCCCGCCCGACACCAGATGACGGACCGTCAACGACGGTCGCTCGTGGTCACGTCCGGGTCACTGGCCGCCGCGCTGCTCGGCGAGGCGGTCGGTGAGCCTGCCGAGGACGGCCGCCGGCACCAGGTGGGAGACGTCGCCGCCCCCGGCGGCGACCTCCTTGACCAGGGAGGACGACAGGAAGCTGTAGGTGGGGTTGGTGGGGACGAACAGGGTCTCGACGCCCGAGAGCCCGTTGTTCATCTGCGCCATCTGCAGCTCGTAGTCGAAGTCGCTGACCGCGCGCAGGCCCTTCACGATGGCGGGGATGTCGCGCTGCTTGCAGAAGTCGACGAGGAGGCCGTGGAAGGCCTCGACCTCGACATTGCCGAAGTCGGCGGTGACCTCACGGATCAGCTCGATCCGCTCGTCGACGGTGAACAGTCCCTTCTTGGACTGGTTGATCATCACCGCGACATGTACGACGTCGTACAGCTTGGAGGCGCGGGCGATGATGTCGAGATGTCCGTTGGTGATGGGGTCGAATGACCCCGGACAGACGGCGCGGCGCAACTTGGGTCCCTCGCTCTCCGGTCCGGTCATCGTGCGTCTTCGCACGTAGAGGCGGCGCGACCGTACCAAAACGTTCCCTCGCCGTAACGACGGGCCCGCAGTGGCTCGAATCCGGCCGGCCAGCCGAATTCCCCGCCTCGGGTGCTGCGCTCCACGGTGACGAGGGCATCCTCCGTGAGCCAGCCCCCAGAGCGGAGTGTGAGCAGGATCTCGCGAAGATCGTCGTCCGAGACGGCGTACGGCGGATCGAGGAAAACCAGGTCGTACGGGGCGGCGGGCGCCGGTCCCGTCACGATCTGTTCCGCTTTGCCCGTACGGAGTTCCGCGCCGGGCAGTCCGAGCGTCCGGACGTTCTCCCGGACGGTCCGGGCGGCGCGGACGTCGGCCTCGACGAGGAGGGCGTGGGAGGCACCCCGGGAGAGCGCCTCCAGGCCCACGGCGCCCGAACCCGCGTACAGATCGGCCACCCGGGTGCCGTCGAGGGTGCCGAGGAGCGACTCCCATGTGGAGAAGAGGCCCTCGCGCGCCCGGTCGGAGGTGGGGCGGGTTCCGGTGCCGGGGGGCACGGCCAGTCGGCGTCCGCCGGCGGTACCGGCGATCACGCGGGTCATCTGAGGTCCTTGTCCTTTTCGGGAGCGCTCCGTGGTCTGTGCCTCCACGATATGGCGGGTGGGGCGGGTGTGACGTCACCCCTTCTCCAGGTACTCCTCCCGCTCCTTGTCCAGGAGGGCGTCCAGCGCGGTGCGCAGCTCGGGGTGGTCGATGAGGTCCGGGTCGGCGAGGACGACGGCGGTCGCCTCCTCGCGGGCGGCGGCGATGACCTCCTCGTCGTCGATGACGGTGAGCATCCGCAGGGAGGAGCGGACGCCGGACTGGGCCTGGCCGAGGACGTCGCCCTCGCGGCGCTGTTCGAGGTCGATACGGGAGAGCTCGAAGCCGTCGAGGGTGGAGGCGACGGCGCCGAGGCGCTGCCGGGCGGGACTGGCCTCGGGCATCTCGGTGACGAGGAGGCACAGGCCGGGGGCGGAGCCTCGGCCGACGCGGCCGCGGAGCTGGTGGAGCTGGGAGACGCCGAAGCGGTCGGCGTCCATGATCACCATGGCGGTGGCGTTGGGGACGTTGACGCCGACCTCGATGACCGTCGTGGCCACCAGGACGTCGACCTCGCCGGCGGCGAAGCGGCGCATGACGTCGTCCTTGTCGTCCGGGTGCATCCGGCCGTGCAGGACCTCGATGCGGAGTCCGGCGAGTGGCCCCTGGGTGAGCCGGTCGGCGATCTCGACGACGGCGAGCGGCGGGCGCTTCTCGGCCTCGTCCTCGGGGGACGGCTTCTTCTTCGCCCCCTTGCCGTTCTCGTCCTCGTCGTCGCCGATGCGGGGGCAGACCACGTACGCCTGGTGTCCGTTCTCCACCTCCTCGCGCACCCGCTCCCACGCGCGCGTGAGGAAGTGCGGCTTGTCGGCGGCGGGCACGACGTGGCTGGCGATCGGCGAGCGCCCTGCGGGCAGTTGGTCCAGGACGGAGGTCTCCAGGTCGCCGAAGACGGTCATGGCGACCGTCCGCGGGATGGGGGTGGCCGTCATGACGAGCAGGTGGGGCGGCTGCTTGCCCTTCCCGCGCAGGGCGTCGCGCTGCTCGACGCCGAAGCGGTGCTGCTCGTCGACCACGACCAGGCCGAGGTCGTGGAACTGCACCTTGTCCTCGATGAGCGCATGCGTGCCGATCACGATCCCGGCCTCGCCGGTGACGAGGTCGAGCAGGGCCTGCCGGCGGCCGGCGGCGCCCATCGAGCCGGTGAGCAGGACGACCTTGGTGGCGTGCTCGGCGCCGCCGAGCATCCCTCCCTCGGCGAGCTCGCCCATCATCTCGGTGATCGAGCGGTGGTGCTGCTGGGCGAGGACCTCTGTGGGGGCGAGCATCGCGGCCTGTCCACCGGCGTCGACGACGGCGAGCATGGCCCGCAGGGCCACCATCGTGTTGTGCGTCACGGTGAAGTGATCGGTCACGTACGCATGACTCGCGTCGGCGACGCTGATGCACTGGACCGGCTTGCGGCCGACGTACTCCACTGCCCGGATCCCACGCCGAAACGTGTTGTACTTCGGCCTGGCACAGACGCGAGATGCCTTCCGGCCGAGTCGGAAGGGAACGTACTCATCGGGCAGCGCGACCGATACGTTGAACGCCTCGCGCTTCGGCAGCACGCGAGCCCGTCCGCCGAGCGAACGCACGAGCCATGCGACGTCGTCGGCCAGTTTCCGAGAGGCCGAACAGAAGGACACGCCCATGCCCTGGGCATCCACGGTCCCGTCCGTGTCCATGAGCCCCTGGAGCACAGCGAGACGGTTCTTGATCGAGGTGTTCTTGAACTCGAGGGGCAAGAACTTGTCGTGCGATGTGGCTCCCCAGAGACCAAGTGAGCGCAGCACGCTGATCACGGGATTCCGCCGGGTACCGCCCCGGGGCCCCGTCATCCCGATCGTGTAGTCGCAGCGGGAGCCGGGGACGGGAGTGACCGCGCACTCGGGGCCCAGAGTGGAACGGGCCGCGGCCAGAATCTCCTCATCGGCCGTCGAAAGACGCAGGTTGTGCCGGAAGGATCCGTCCCCGAGGAGCAGTCCGAACAGGTACGGATCCAGCGGCGGCGACGTGCCGTCGGACAGGTCCACCGGAGTGGCCGCCGGGATGTACCACTTCGAGGAGCCGTTGGCTTTCGACAGGTCCTCACGAATCTCGCCTGTGGTCATCACCTTGGGGACCTGCCCTCGGTCCCAGGCACAGCTCGTTCCCACGATCCACAGGTGCTCGTCATCGCATTCCACGGACGTGCCGTCGGACAGTACGAGGCGCCATACATCCCGCTCTCCTTGCGGGAAGACCCCGTCGACCAGGGCGATGTCGCCCCTGGGCACGACGACCTCGTCGCCCACCGCGATATCGCCCATCTGCCGATAACCCCCGGGAGTCAGCACGAGCGCGTCGAGGGGCTGCGCCTTGCCGGAGCCGACCTCGCCCTGGAGGAGGCGGTGCATGGGGTGCTCGGTGGCGAGGTCGTCGAAGATCTCCTTGGAGACCTTCTGCTGGCCGTCGGTGAGGGTGAAGGGCAGCTTGGCGTCGAAGGCGTCGAGGAGGCCGTCCGGGGCGGGTCTGCGGGCGACGGCGGGCAGTTGGGTGTCGGCGAACCGGCGGCGGGCGAGGGCGACCTGGAGGACGAACGCCTCGTCCCACTTGAGCCGCTGCCGGGCGTCCTCGATGTCCGCCTTGGTGCGGGGGCGGTGGACCTTCAGGAGGGCTTCGGGCAGGTCGGTGAGGCCGCGGTCCTCGCGCAGGGCGGCCGGCAGCGGGTCGGCGAGCCCGGCCCAGTCGGTGGCGACCAGGGAGTCGAGGGCGATGGAGACGGACTGCTCGATGGTCCACGACTCCAGCTGCTTGCAGGCCGGGTAGATCGGCAGCAGCTCGTTCGCGAACGCCTTGACCGTCTCGTCGCTGCTCTCCGCGTCGAGGAGTTTGTACTCGGGGTGGGTGAGCTGGAGCTTGCGGTTGAAGACGCCGACCTTGCCGGCGAACATCCCGCGGCGGCCGGGCAGAAGCTCCTTCTGGTGGAAGTGGACGGCCCGCCCGAAGAAGACCAGCTGCATCCGGCCGCTGCCGTCGGTGATGGTGACCTCGAGGCGCTGACCCTTGCCCCGGCCGCCCTTGTTGAAGGTCAGCACGCGGGCGTCGGCCACCTGCGCGACCACCGTGACGTGCTCGTCCAGCGGCAGATCGGCGAGGGCGGTGAGTTCACCGCGCTCGGCGTACCGCCGGGGGTAGTGGTGGAGGAGGTCCCCGACCGTCCGCAGGTCGAGGTGCTCGGCCATCACCTTCGCGGTGGCGGCGCCGAGGAGGTTCTTGAGGGGTTCGTCGAGCACTGGCACGCGTTCCATTGCACACCACCGCACTGACACCCGTCCCGCAGGCTGTGGATATCGCCGCGTCACGTCGGCGAGGTGCCGCCGGGGCGGGTGCCCCGGAAGGAGGCCCCGCACGCCGCCGACGGGCTACTCGACGCCGATCAGGAGCGGTGGCGCCCCCACTCCCCCGCGGTACGTGGCCGTGTCGACGGCCAGGTACGTCTCGCGGACGTGGCGTTCGAGCGCGGTCGCCAGGGAGGGCGGGGTCTCGTCGGCCACGATCAGCGTGACCAGTTCGCCGCCCGCCGACAGCATGCGGTCGAGGACCGTGCGGGCCGTCGTCGTCAGGTCCTGGCCGATGACGGCCACGTCGCCCTCGATCAGACCCAGGATGTCGCCGGCCTGGCAGACGCCGGCCGAGGTGAAGGACTGCCGTTCGGCGACGGCGAGTTCGGCGTACCGGGTCGCGCCCGCGGCCGCCGTCATCGCCACCACGTCCTCGTCGAAACGCCGGTCCGGTTCGTGGACGGCGAGCGCGGCGATGCCCTGGACGGCGGCCCGGGTCGGGATGAGGGCGACCCGGATGCCCTCGGCGCGGGCCTGTTCGGCGGCGGCGCCGGCGGTGTGCCGCAGGTCGGTGTCGTTCGGCAGGAGCACGACCTCGCGCGCGTGGGCCCGCCTGATGGCGTCGACGAGTTCGCCGCCGGCCGGCGGCTCGCCCGGCCTGGCCAGCACCGTCGTCGCCCCGGCCTCCGCGCACAGGCCCGCGAGCCCTTCGCCGGGTACGACCGCCACGACCGCCCGCTGCATCCGCTCCCGGGTCTCGGTGGCGCCCGAGAAGTGCGTGATGCGGATCCGGTACGGCCGGCCCGCCTCCACGCCGGCCTCCACGGCCGCTCCCGCGTCGTCGACGTGCACGTGGACGTTCCACAGCCCGTCGCCGCCGACCACGACCAGTGAGTCCCCCAGCGCGTCCAGTCGGGCCCGCAGCCGTTCGACGGCCGGGTCCTCCGCCTCCAGGAGGTAGATCACCTCGAAGGCGGGTCCGGCAGGTCCGTCCTCGGGTCCACACGCCTCGTCGGCGATCGGCCGGGGCGCGGGCCTCGGCGGCCGTACCTGCGCCTCCCCCGACACGACCTCGACGAGGGCCCCGAGGACGGCCACCAGACCCCGTCCGCCGGCGTCCACGACGCCGGCGCGTTCGAGGACGGCCAGTTGGCCGGGGGTGGCCTCGAGGGCGGTCCTGGCCCCCTCGTACGCCCCCCTGGCCACCGTCACGAGGCTTCCGCCGCTGCCGCAGGCGTCCGCGGCCGCGGCGGCCACGCTGAGGATCGTTCCTTCGACGGGGTGCGCCACGGCCTCACGGGCCGCGCGCGCCGCCGCGGCCAGGGACCGGGCGAGGTGATCGCCGTCATGTCCGTCCGTGAGGACGGACGCCATGCCGCGCAGCAGCTGCGAGAGAATCGTTCCGGAGTTGCCCCGGGCGCCGATCAGGGCGCCGTGGGCCATGGCCCGTATGGCGTCGCCCGCGTCGGAGGCGTCCTCCGCACAGGCCGTCTCGACCGCCCGGGCCGCGGATTCCACCGTCAGATAGAGATTCGTGCCGGTGTCCCCGTCGGCGATCGGATAGACGTTGATCGCGTCGATCTCCTCGCGCTCCCTGCCGAGCGCGTCCAGCGCCCGTGCGCACCAGGAGCGGACCGCTGCGGCGTCGAGGGTCTGCGCGGTCTGCGGCAACGGGTGATCCTCCAGCTAGGCGGCGACTGCGGTCGGCTCACCGCAGGGTAGACCCGCTCGTGACCTGCACCCGGGGCGGGGGCCGCCGTCGCCATGGTAGTTTCGTTCCACGGGAGCAGCCGTTGTATGCTGCTTCGGTTGCCCGGCGAGAGTCGGGCCATTCCCCCGGCAAGCCACTTCAGAACTCTGATTCCGGTGCGCCGGATTTCACTGTAAATCTGAAGTCTTTGGAGTGACCCGTGGCTGCCAACTGCGACGTCTGCGGCAAGGGGCCGGGCTTCGGCAACAACATTTCGCACTCGCACCGCCGTACGTCTCGTCGCTGGAACCCGAACATCCAGCGTGTGCGTGCCGTGGTCGGTCGGACGCCGAAGCGGCTCAACGTCTGCACCTCGTGCATCAAGGCCGGCAAGGTCTCGCGCTAACGCCGACGTTTCGTCGTAGCGCAGCCCCTGCGGTTGCCTTGAAAGGCCGGTTCACCTCGGTGAACCGGCCTTTTGCCATGCCCTGGGACGAAACCCGCTAGGCGCGGAATCGCCAGCCGTGGTCCACGGGGCCGATCCCGGCGCCCAGCGCGAAGCCGGCCGCGATCGCCCCCGTCACGTACTCCTTCGCCTCCCGCACCGCCTCGGGCACGGTCAGCCCCTTCGCGAGACCCGATGCCACCGCCGAGGCCAGCGTGCAGCCGGTGCCGTGCGTGTGCCGGTTGTCGTGCCGGGGAGCGCGCAGCCAGTGCTCCTCGGTCCCGTCCGTGAGCAGGTCGACCGCGTCCCCTTCGAGATGGCCGCCCTTGATGAGCGCCCATCGCGGCCCGTACGCCAGGATCGCCGCCGCGGCCTCCCGCAGATCGGCCTCGCGCTCGACGACGACTCCCGTGAGCTGTGCCACCTCGTCGAGGTTGGGCGTGGCCACCGTCGCCACCGGCAGCAGCTTCGTCCGTACGGAATCCAGCGCCGAGGCCGCGAGCAGCGGGTCTCCGTGCTTGGAGACCCCGACCGGGTCGACGACCACCGGCACGTCGGGTGTGCCGGCGAGGAGCTCCGCCACGGTCTCCACGAGCGCGGCGGAGGACAGCATGCCGGTCTTGACGGCCCGGACGCCGATGTCGTCGACGACGGCCCGGTACTGGGCCCGTACGGCCTCCTCGGGCAGCTCCCACGCGCCCTGGACGCCCAGCGAGTTCTGGGCGGTGACGGCGGTGATCACACTCATGCCGTGGACACCGAGGGCGAGCATCGTCTTCAGGTCGGCCTGGATGCCCGCGCCGCCGCCGGAATCGGATCCGGCGACGGTGAGGACCAGCGGCAGGCTCACTCGGTCCCCCCGAAGTGGTCCCAGCCGCCCTTGCTGTGCCAGGGCGCCCCGTCCACCGTCACCTGCGGCAGCGCGGAGGGGTTGAGGACCTCGCCGATGACCTTCCAGCGGGCAGGCAGCTTCACGTCCGGCGGGAAGGTGGCGACGATCGCGTGGTCCTCTCCCCCGGTGAGCACCCACTGCAGCGGGTCCACGCCCACCGCCTGGCCGATGTCGTTCATCTGGGTCGGGATGTCGATGAGCCCGGAGCGCAGGTCGATGCGGACCTTGCTGGCCTCGGCGATGTGGCCGAGGTCGGCGATGAGTCCGTCGCTGACGTCGCACATGGCGGTGGCGCCGAGCCCGGCGGCCGCGGGGCCCGCGTGGTACGGCGGTTCGGGCCGCCGATGGGCCTCGACGAAGGCGCGCGGGGAGCGGAAGCCGCGGGAGAGCACCGCGTACCCGGCGGCGGACCAGCCGAGCCAGCCGGTGTACGCGACGACGTCGCCGGGCTGTGCCCCGCCCCGGGTCACCGGGTCGTGGTTGCGCAGGTCCCCGAGGGCGGTGATGGCGACGGTGATGGTGTCGCCGCGGACGACGTCGCCGCCGACGACGGCCGCGCCGGCGACCTGGCACTCGTCGCGCAGACCGTCCATGAGCTCCACGGGCCACGTGGCGGGAAGTTCGGCGGGGACGACGAGGCCGAGCAGCAGCGCGGTGGGGACGGCGCCCATGGCCGCGATGTCGGCGAGGTTCTGCGCGGCCGCCTTGCGGCCGACGTCGTACGCCGTCGACCAGTCGCGGCGGAAGTGCCGTCCTTCGAGGAGGATGTCCGTACTGGCCACCACGCGCCGGTCGGGTGCGGAGACGACCGCGGCGTCGTCGCCGGGTCCGATCCGTACCGCCGGGGTGGAGGTGAGCCGGGAGGTGAGCTCTCTGATGAGCCCGAACTCCCCCAGCTCTCCTACTGTGCCCTTCACCGCGTATCACCTCGTGTTGTCGTGCCGGCCGTGCGCGTCGCCCGCCGCTCGCTCTGCGGGTCGCGAGCCGTCACCGCGCTGGGTACCGTCAAGTAGACCGTCAACTTCTGTCGTGCGTACGCCACACTGTGGGCGCCTCGGGGCGCGCAGGTCTCCCCGCGGCCCTCGGCGACGCGGTACCGTGGCGTCCCTTTCTCCCACAAGATCCTCGTGGTCGCCCTGGAGGTTCCGTGGTACAGGCGTACATCCTTATTCAGACCGAGGTGGGCAAGGCGTCGACCGTCGCCGAGACCATCTCCAAGATCCCGGGGGTGATCCAGGCGGAAGACGTGACGGGCCCGTACGACGTGATCGTCCGCGCCCAGGCCGACACGGTCGATGAACTGGGCCGCATGGTGGTCGCCAAGGTCCAGCAAGTGGACGGCATCACGCGGACCCTCACCTGCCCGGTCGTGCATCTGTAGCCCCCGTCTACCCTTGGCCGGTGAAGTCTTCCCACCGGCCCTTCGGCCTGCCCACCGCCGCCGCGGCGCTTCTGCTGCTGACCGCCGCGGGCTGCTCCTCCACGGACGCGAAGGCATCGGTCCCGGTTCCCAGCCCTTCGGCGGAGGAGGCCGCCTTCTGCCAGGCGCTGGCGAAGGAGCTTCCGGACACCGTGGCGGGGCTGGGACGGACCGATCCGCAGCCTGATTCCGAGCTGACCGCCGGGTGGGGGGACGCGGCGATCGTACTGCGCTGCGGTGTTCCCCGGCCCGAAAAGATGACCGATCCCCAGTCCCATGGCATCTCGGTCGACGGCGTGCGCTGGATGCTGGAACAGCCGGAGGGCGGCGGACCCCGCTTCACCTCGGTGTACCGGAAGACGTACGTCGAGGTGACGCTGGACGAGCGGTACGCACACGACGCCGCACCGCTCGTGGATCTCGCCGCCCCCGTGGAGCAGACCGTTCCGTGCGCTCTGGAACCCGAGTGTGACTAGGGGGTCGTCCCCTAGCGCAGGCCCGTGGAGCGGGTCAGCGCGGCCTGGATCAGCCGGTCGACCAGCTCGGGGTAGCTGACGCCGCTCTCCTGCCACATGCGCGGGTACATGGAGATCGGGGTGAAGCCGGGCATCGTGTTGATCTCGTTGATCACGAACTCGCCGTCCTCGGTGAGGAAGAAGTCCGCGCGGACAAGACCCTCGCAGGAGACGGCCTCGTAGGCCGCGACCGCGAGCCGCTGGACCTCGGCGGTGGCCTCGTCGCCGATCGGCGCGGGGACGATCCCGGACGCCGAGTCGATGTACTTGGCCTCGAAGTCGTAGAAGTCGTGGTCGGTGACGGGCGGGATCTCGGCCGGCACGCTGGCGCGCGGGCCGTCCTCGAACTCCAGGACGCCGCACTCGATCTCGCGCCCGCGCAGCAGCGACTCGACGAGGATCTTGGGGTCGTGGCGCCGCGCCTCCTCGATGGCCTCGTCCAGGCCGGAGAGGTCGTCGACCTTGGTGATGCCCATGGAGGAGCCGCCACGGGCCGGCTTCACGAAGAGCGGCCAGCCGTGCTCGGCGGCGAACTCGACGATCCTCTTGCGGGCGGCCGCGGGGTTCTGCTCCCACTCGCGGGGACGGACGACCTCGTACGGGCCGACGGGCAGCCCGAAGGAGGTGAACACCCGCTTCATGTACTCCTTGTCCTGGCCGACGGCGGAGGCGAGGACGCCCGCGCCGACGTAGGGGACGCCGGAGAGCTCCAGGAGGCCCTGGAGGGTGCCGTCCTCGCCGTACGGGCCGTGCAGCATCGGGAAGACGACGTCGACCTCGCCGAGCGCCTTCGGCACGGAGCCGGGCTCGGTGTACACGACCTCGCGGTTGGCCGGGTCGACGGAGAGGACGACACCGCCCTGCTCGGACTCGGTGAGGTCGGCGACGTTCGGCAGGGAGCGCTCGGCGATCGCCATCCGCTCGGGGGCGTCGGCGGTCAGCGCCCAGCGCCCGTCCGTCGTGATGCCGATGGGCAGCACGTCGTACTTGGTCCGGTCGATGGCGCGCAGGACGGCGCCGGCCGTGACGACGGAGATGGCGTGCTCGGAGCTGCGTCCGCCGAAGACGACGGCCACGCGCGGCTTGCGGGGGCTCTGGGTGTTCTCGCTCATAACGCGTTGAGCGTACCTTGCGTGTTCGATCCGCTTAAGAGCCCCGGCCCGCCGCGCGCGTCCGGCGTAGCGGGTGTCTCAGCGGCGCTCGGACTTGGCGCTGCGCGACATCAGTTCCTTGAGGGCGACGATCGGCGGCTTGCCCTCGTGGACGATGGAGACGACCGTCTCGGTGATCGGCATGTCGACCCCGTGGCGGCGGGCCAGATCGAGCACGGACTCGCAGGACTTGACGCCCTCGGCGGTCTGCTTGGTCGCCGCGATGGTCTCCTGGAGCGTCATGCCACGGCCCAGGTTGGTGCCGAAGGTGTTGTTCCGGGAGAGCGGCGAGGAGCAGGTGGCGACCAGGTCGCCGAGTCCGGCGAGGCCGGAGAAGGTGAGCGGGTCGGCGCCCATGGCGAGGCCGAGGCGGGTGGTCTCGGCGAGGCCACGGGTGATGAGCGTGGCCTTGGAGTTGTCGCCGAGCCCCATGCCGTTGGCGATGCCGACGGCGAGCCCGATGACGTTCTTGACCGCGCCGCCGAGTTCGCAGCCGACGACGTCGGTGCTGGTGTACGGGCGGAAGTACGGGGTCATGCAGGCGGTCTGGAGCCGCTTGGCGACCGATTCGTCGGCGCAGGCGACGACGGCCCCGGCGGGCTGCCGGGCGGCGATCTCCTTGGCCAGGTTGGGGCCGGTGAGGACGGCGACGCGCTCCGCGGGCACGTCGGCGACCTCGATGATGACCTCGCTCATCCGCTCGGCGGTGCCGAGTTCGACGCCCTTCATCAGGGAGACGAGGACGGTGTCGGGGGCCAGTTTGGGGGCCCACTCGGCGAGGTTGGCGCGGAGCGTCTGGGAGGGCACGACGAGGACGGTGAAGTCGGCGTCGTGGGCGGCCTCCGCCGGGTCGGTGGTGGCCCGGACGTTCGCCGGGAGCTCGACGCCCGGGAGGTAGTCGGGGTTGGTACGGGTGGTGTTGATGGCCTCGGCGAGTTCGGCGCGGCGGCCCCAGAGGGTCACCTCGCAGCCCGCGTCGGCGAGCACCATGCCGAAGGCGGTGCCCCACGATCCGGTGCCGAATACGGCTGCCTTGGTCACTTCGTGCCCTCCCCGGCGGCCTTGCGCCGCTGTTCCAGCCGGGCCTTGCGGTGGTCGTACGGCTCGGACGGCGCCTTCTCGTCGCGTACGTCCTCCAGGATCGCGGTGATCGCGGCCATGATGACCTCGGTCGCCTCGCGCAGCACCTCGGGCGTCGGCTCCTGGCCGTGGAAGCGGGAGAGGTCGACGGGCGGGCCGGCCTGCACGATCAGCGTCTTGCGCGGGAACAGGTTGAGCTTGTTCTCCTTGGCGTACGGCGGCATCGCGAGGTTGGCGCCCCACTGGGCGACCGGGATGACAGGGGCCTTGGTGAGCAGCGCGACGCGGGCGGCGCCGGTCTTGCCGGCCATGGGCCACATGTCGGGGTCGCGGGTGAGGGTGCCCTCGGGGTAGAAGGCGACGCATTCGCCGCGCTCGATGGCCTCGACGGCGGCGCGGAAGGCGTCCAGCGCGTTGGTCGTCTCGCGGTAGACGGGGATCTGTCCGGTGCCGCGCAGCATCGTGCCGACGAACGAGCCCTTGAAGAGTCCGGCCTTGGCGAGGAAGCGCGGGACGCGTCCGGTGTTGTACTGGAAGTGCGCGTAGGACAGCGGGTCCAGATACGAGTTGTGATTGACGGCGGTGATGAATCCGCCGTCGGCCGGAATGTGTTCCGCTCCGCGCCAGTCCCGCTTGAACAGAACCACCAGCGGCGGTTTAGCGATGACCGCCGCCAGGCGGTACCAGAAGCCGATTCTGCGGCGGGACACTCGTGCACCTTCCTCTGGGACTGGCGTGCAGGGGGACAAGTGTCGCCCCATGCTCCTGGTCTGTCGAGAACACCGTACGCCCCGGGATCGGGCCGCCGCCGGGCACCGGCCCCTACGGCCCGTCGATCACACGTGGCGGGTGTCGGGACAGAATGGGCCCCGATGAACACCGATCCGGACGGCGGCTGGTCCCTGGTCGTCCCCCTGAAGCCCCTTGCCCGGGCGAAGAGCAGGCTCGGCGCGGCCACCGGTGCGCTGCTGCGCCCTCGGCTCGCGCTGGCGTTCGCGCAGGACACGGTGGCCGCGGCGCTGGAATGCGGGCGGGTACGGGATGTGGCGGTCGTCACGGACGATCCGGTGGCCGCGGTCGCATTGGCGGCGCTCGGCGCGCGGATCGTGCCCGACTCACCGGGCGCCGGACTCAACGCGGCGCTGGCGCACGGGGCGCGGACGGTGCGGGAGTCCCGGCCGGACGCGGGGGTCGCCGCGCTCAACGCGGACCTGCCGGCGCTGCGCCCCGGGGAGCTGGCCCGGGTCCTGGACGCCGCCGGTGAATTCCCTCGGACATTTCTCGCGGATGCCGCCGAAATCGGTACGACATTCCTCTCGGCGGGTCCGGGAGTGGAATTGGCACCTGCATTCGGGGGCGCTTCGCGGCGGCGGCATTTGTCTTCGGGGGCGGTGGAAATCCGGCTGGCGGGGGTGGATTCCGTGCGCCGGGACGTGGACACCGGCGAGGATCTGGCGGCCGCGTGGGCGCTGGGTGTCGGCCCGCGGACGGCGGCCCATCGGTTCCATCCGGCCGGATAGGCTGCGGACCATGCAGGCGACCGCGTACACGTACGACCCCGAGACCCGCAGCGGCAGTGTGCTGCTCGACGACGGCACCCCGGTGGAGTTCGGGGCCGACGCCTTCGACGCGGGCGGGTTGCTGCTGCTGCGTCCGGGCCAGCGGGTGCGGATCGAGACGGAGGAGGCCGGGTCGGCCGGGAACGCGGGGCTGCGGATCACGCTGGTGACGCTGCAGACCCTCTGAACGGACCGCATCGACCGATCGGGACGGCCGCCGGCACCGAGGAGATCGGCCCGACTGGGCCGAAGGGGGCGCGAACGCGCCGCGGGCCGGGCTCCCCGAGGGGAGCCCGGCCCGGCGTGTGAGTGGCCAATGGCCCCTGCGCCGCTTACTCCTACTTCTTCGCGGCGGCCTTCTTGGCGGTGGTCTTGCGCGCCGTCGTCTTCTTGGCGGGCGCCTTCTTCGCCGTGGCCTTCTTCGCCGGCGCGGTCTTCTTGGCGACGGTCTTCTTGGCCGTGGCCGTCGTCTTCTTCGCCGGGGCCGCCTTCTTGGCCGCCGCCGCGGTCTTCTTGACCGCGGTGGCCTTCTTCGCGGCGGTGGTCTTCTTGACCGCGGTGGTCTTCTTCGCCACGGTCTTCTTGGCGGTGGCCTTCTTGGCAGCCGCCTTCTTGGCCGTGGTGGCCTTCTTGGCCGCGGCCTTCTTCACGGTCGCGGAAGCACCGCCGGTCAGGCTGCCCTTGGGCGCCTTCTTGACGGAGACCTCGCCGCCCTTGGGGAGCTTCTTCGAGCCGCTGACCAGGTCCTTGAAGCCCTGACCCGCACGGAAGCGCGGCACCGAGGTCTTCTTGACCCGCACGCGCTCACCCGTCTGCGGGTTGCGGGCGTACCGGGCCGGACGGTCGACCTTCTCGAACGAGCCGAAGCCGGTGACCGAAACCCGGTCCCCGCCGACCACGGCACGCACGATCGCGTCCAGCACCGCGTCGACAGCGTCCGCGGCCTGCTGACGGCCGCCGAGCTTGTCGGCAATCGCTTCTACGAGCTGCGCCTTGTTCACGTCTTCCCCTTCGGAGACATTGCCAGAACGAAAGTGTTCAAGCTTTTTCGCACGTTAGGCATGTATATACCGCAAATCAAACACGAAACGGGCTAATCACCCTAGTGCCGCAACGCAGAAGTCCCGTTGCGGAGTTCCTGGTGTCAGTCGTCTTCAGGGAATCGGCCCTCATCGAGGTCCTTCATCAACCGGTCGAGACGCGTTGCCGCGTCCGCGAGATCGTGCTTCGCCGCCGCCGTGACGACCAGCAGCTTCCGGGACAGCGCCATCCTTACGCCCTCCGGGACTTGCAGTTCACGCACTCTTGTGTGCGCTTCCTTCAATCGGGCGGCGACTGCCTCGTAGAGCTCGAGTTGGCTGTCGCGTTCCATGCACCGATTGTGCCATCTAGGGCGAGTTGTCGCCCGACGGGGTCTCAACAAGCGACTGCGCCCCCCACCGGAGGGTGGGGGGCGCAGTCGTGGAAAAGCGCTGCTCAGACCGTAATTGTACGCGGTTTGAAGGCCGGCCTGGCCGCCTCGTAGGTCGCGATGTCGGCTTCGTTCTGAAGGGTGAGGCTGATGTCGTCCAGACCGTTCAGCAGACGCCAGCGAGCGTTCTCGTCGAGCTCGAAGTCGGCGTCGATCCCGGGCGCCAGCACCTTGCGGCGCTCCAAGTCAACGGTGATTTCGGCCGTCGGGTCGGCCTCGGTCAGCTCCCAGAGCGCGTCCACGGTCTTCTGGTCCAGGACGACGGTCAGCAGGCCGTTCTTCAGCGAGTTGCCGCGGAAGATGTCGGCGAACCGGGAGGAGATGACGGTCTTGAAGCCGTAGTTCTGCAGCGCCCAGACGGCGTGCTCGCGGGAGGAGCCGGTGCCGAAGTCGGGGCCGGCCACCAGGACCGAGGCGCCCTGCCGCTCGGGGCGGTTGAGCACGAACTCGGAGTCCTTGCGCCAGGCCTCGAACAGCCCGTCCTCGAAGCCGTCGCGGGTGACCTTCTTCAGCCAGTGCGCGGGGATGATCTGGTCGGTGTCGACGTTGCTGCGGCGCAGCGGGACGGCCCGGCCGGTGTGCGTGGTGAAAGCTTCCATGGTTCCTCAGACCCCCGCGGGCGTAGCGACGTCGGACAGATCGGCCGGGGAGGCCAGGTGGCCCAGCACGGCGGTGGCGGCGGCGACCTGGGGCGAGACCAGGTGGGTCCGGCCGCCCTTGCCCTGCCGACCCTCGAAGTTGCGGTTGGAGGTGGACGCGGAGCGCTCACCGGGCGCCAGTTGGTCGGGGTTCATCCCCAGACACATCGAGCAGCCCGCGTGCCGCCATTCGGCGCCGGACTCCTTGAAGACCTTGTCCAGGCCCTCCTCGACGGCCTGCAGGGCCACCCGGACCGAGCCGGGGACGACCAGCATCCGAACGCCCTCGGCGACCTTGCGGCCCTCCAGCAGGGCGGCGGCGTTGCGCAGGTCCTCGATGCGGCCGTTGGTGCAGGAGCCTACGAAGACGGTGTCGACCTTGATGTCCCGCAGCGGCTGTCCGGCGGTCAACCCCATGTACTCCAGGGCCTTTTCGGCGGCCAGGCGCTCCGAAGCGTCTTCGTACGAAGCCGGGTCGGGGACGTTCGCCGAAAGCGGCGCGCCCTGGCCGGGGTTGGTGCCCCAGGTGACGAACGGAGCCAGGGAGGCGGCGTCGATGACGACCTCGGCGTCGAAGACCGCGTCCTCGTCGGACTTCAGGGTCTCCCAGTACGCGACGGCGGCGTCCCAGTCCTCGCCCTCGGGGGCGTGGGCGCGGCCCTTCAGGTACGCGAAGGTGGTCTCGTCGGGGGCGATCATGCCCGCGCGGGCGCCGGCCTCGATCGACATGTTGCAGATGGTCATCCGGGCCTCCATCGAGAGCTTCTCGATGGCGGAGCCGCGGTACTCCAGGATGTAGCCCTGACCGCCGCCGGTGCCGATCTTGGCGATGATCGCCAGGATCAGGTCCTTGGCGGTGACGTCCTCGGGCAGCTCGCCGTCGACGGTGATCGCCATGGTCTTGGGGCGGGCCAGCGGCAGGGTCTGGGTGGCCAGGACGTGCTCGACCTGGCTGGTGCCGATGCCGAACGCCAGCGCGCCGAAGGCGCCGTGCGTGGAGGTGTGGGAGTCGCCGCAGACGACGGTGGTGCCGGGCTGGGTCAGGCCCAGCTGCGGGCCCACGACGTGGACGACACCCTGCTCGACGTCGCCCAGCGGGTGCAGCCGTACGCCGAACTCCGCGCAGTTCTTGCGCAGGGTCTCCAACTGGGCACGCGAGACCGGGTCGGCGATGGGCTTGTCGATGTCGAGGGTCGGGGTGTTGTGGTCCTCGGTGGCGATGGTGAGGTCGAGGCGCCGCACCTGCCGGCCGTTCTGGCGCAGGCCGTCGAACGCCTGGGGGCTGGTCACCTCGTGCAGCAGGTGCAGATCGATGAAGAGGAGGTCGGGCTCGCCCTCGGCGCGCCGGACGACGTGGTCGTCCCAGACCTTCTCCGCGAGTGTCCTACCCATCGCTTTCCCTCCGGCCGACGGCTACGTCGGCGCAACTAGAGACCCGTTTCGCAAGCCGTTGTGCGGCCGCCTCACCAGGGTCGCAAGATCCCGGGAAAATTGAACTTGCGTTTCACAGAGTGAGACGTGAATATCGTTGCATGGACAACTCTAGCGGCGTGGGCGTTCTCGACAAGGCAGCCCTTGTCCTGAGCGCCCTGGAGTCCGGTCCGGCCACCCTCGCAGGTCTGGTCGCGGCGACGGGACTCGCACGACCCACGGCACATCGCCTCGCCGTGGCACTGGAACACCACCGGATGGTGGCTCGCGACATGCAGGGCCGGTTCATCCTCGGACCGCGCCTGGCGGAGCTCGCCGCCGCGGCCGGTGAGGACCGCCTGCTCGCCACCGCGGGCCCCGTACTGACGCATCTGCGCGATGTCACCGGCGAGAGCGCCCAGCTCTACCGCCGCCAGGGCGACATGCGCATCTGCGTCGCGGCGGCCGAGCGGCTGTCCGGCCTTCGGGACACGGTCCCGGTCGGCTCGACGCTGACGATGAAGGCCGGCTCCTCTGCGCAGATCCTGATGGCCTGGGAGGAGCCCGAGCGGCTCCACCGCGGCCTTCAGGGCGCCCGGTTCACGGCGACGGCCCTCTCCGGCGTACGGCGCCGTGGCTGGGCGCAGTCGATCGGTGAGCGGGAGCCGGGCGTCGCGTCCGTCTCCGCGCCCGTACGCGGCCCCTCGAACCGCGTGGTGGCCGCCGTGTCGGTCTCCGGGCCGATCGAGCGCCTGACGCGTCACCCGGGCCGTATGCACGCCCAGGCGGTCATCGATGCCGCCGCCCGCCTCTCCGAGGCGCTCCGCCGCAACGGCTGACGCGCTTCACGTCCCTCCTGTCCGAACACCGGCCCACCGCTTCAACGCCGCAGCGGTGGGCCGGAGTTGTGTGCGGAGTCACCTGTAACGCGAGGAAGCCCTCCCCCGAAGGGAAGGGCTTCCTCGATGCGTACCCCCGACCGGATTCGAACCGGCGCTACCGCCTTGAGAGGGCGGCGTGCTAGGCCGCTACACAACGGGGGCCTTGCGGATCAGATCCGCGATTGCAGATGAGCTCTGCGAGCTGGCCTACCAGGACTCGAACCTAGAATGACGGTACCAGAAACCGTAGTGTTGCCAATTACACCATAGGCCATGGTGGTTTAGACCAGTACCCCCGACCGGATTCGAACCGGCGCTACCGCCTTGAGAGGGCGGCGTGCTAGGCCGCTACACAACGGGGGCCCTAGCGATCCTGCATCGAGTTCACCGGGTGCGACCCAGGTGATCCCGCGGGAAGGATCTGTACCCCCGACCGGATTCGAACCGGCGCTACTGCCTTGAGAGGGCAGCGTGCTAGGCCGCTACACAACGGGGGCTTTGCGGATGAGATCCGCGTCACGTGCAGATGAGCTCTGCGAGCTGGCCTACCAGGACTCGAACCTAGACTAACTGAACCAGAATCAGTCGTGCTGCCAATTACACCATAGGCCACCAAAACTCGATCCCCGCCGTGGGGGATCTTGTTCGGGCTTGCGCTTCGGGGTTTCGGCCTTTCGGCTTGCTCCCCTCGGCGCAGGAAGAACATTACCCGAAGGTGTCCGGCGCTCCAAAACGGGTATCCCCGCGCAGCAGGCCGGGGAGCTGGTGGAGGCCGGTGATCCGGGTCAGCTCGGGACGCCCGCCGGCGCCGGCGCGGTCCAGCCAGATCCCTCTGAGCCCCGCCTCGACGGCCCCGCGCGCGTCGATGTCCGGCTGGTCGCCGACGTACGCCACTTCACCGGGAGCCAGCCCCAGTGCGGCGCAGGCGGCGTGGAAGGCCTCGGCGGCCGGCTTCGCGACCCCCAGCTCCGCGGCGCAGACGACGGCCTCGAAGCGCTCGCGCAGACCGAGCACGCGCAGCTTGCGGTCCTGGTTGTGGATGCTGGAGTTCGACAGGACCGCGTGACGGTAGTCACCCGCCAGCAGGTCGAGGACGGGCACGGCGTCGGGGAAGAGCTCCCACGCGGCCTCGTAGTGCGCCAGGTACCGCTCGAACCAGGCGTCGGCCTCGGCGGCGGTCAGCCCCGGCGCGGAGAGGAAGTCCCGCACCCGCTCCCGCCGCTGGTCCTGGAAGTCCACCCCGCCGACCTCGAAGCGCCGCCAGTGGACGACGGTCAGCTCCTGCCAACGACGGAGGGCCTGGTCGACGGAGTCGAATCCGTCCACCAGGCCCTCGGCCGTGAGGTGGTCGCGCATCCCGGCCAGGTCGGCACGGGCGTAGTCGAAGAGCGTGTCATCGATGTCCCACAGGACCGCGCGGATGGCCATGGGGCCACGGTACGCGAGGGGCGGCGAAGAAGACCGGAATTCGCGACTCCTATTGGAATCCCAAATTCCATTCCGGTGGCCGGATCAATCGCCTTGACTTGTCTCCTCGCCGTGCGCCTACACTCCGTCCGCCCCACTCGTGATCATGAACCTTATGGAGAAATGAATGAGTGCCATTCGCCGCACCCTGGCCGTCGCGCTTCCCACCGCCGCCGTACTCGCACTCGGTGTCGCACCGGCCCAGGCCGACGTCGGCATTTACTGCGTCGATGCGCACGCGAACTGCGGCCACTTCTACTACAACAGCGGGCTCTCGGGTTCGCGGATCGTCTTCACCGGACAGAGCGGCCAGATGGGCAGCATCTCCAATCTCGCGGGATACACGTTCCAGAGCAGTGGAGCCGGTCAGGGCCAGCCGGTGAAGAACAACGCCGCCTCCTTCTACAACGCCAGCATGCAGGTCGCCACGGTCTTCTACTCCAGCCAGTACAACGGCCCCTGCGACACGGTCGCGAAGCTGAGCCGAGCCAACCAGCTCGTCCAGACGTACAACGAGAACGCCTCTCTGGGCTTCGGCCTGATCGGCCAGAACTGCCACATGTTCAACTGACGCGGGCTGCCGCATCCGAATCCGCACGACAGCCCCGCGCGACGGCAACGGCCCGCGCGGGGCTCCGCATGGGAAGCGACACGATGAGACGTCTGGCGATACCCCTGCTCACTCTGTTCGCCCTGGTCGGGTGCACAGCGCAGGAGTCGGAGCAGGAGAACGCCGCAGCGGACCCCAAGACCGGGCCCGCGGCGAGCCGGGGTCCGGAACCGACGGCATCCGCCCGGGACTACACCTTCCGGCTTCCCATCGCCCGGTACAGCTACACGAGCGCTGATTACGCGGTCATCGAGACGGCCGAGCAGGTGCTGGCGAAGCGGTGCATGGCCGACTACTCGATCGCATACGAGCCTCCCGCCCAGCGGGCACCGACTCAGGCACTCGACCGACGCTACGGCCTCTCCGACGAAAGCACCGCGGCTCGATACGGATACCGGCTGCCCCCCGTGCGGGAATCGGCTCCGGACTCGGGCCTCGGCCGGGACGAGCTGGTCGTTCTGTACGGAACGCGAGGCGCCGAGAAGAAATCAGGACCCGTCGAGTATCGGGGACGGCACATTCTGGTGGAAGGGTGCCTCGGGAAAGCCGCCAAAGACTTCCGGAAGGACTACGACTATCCGGAGGGCGGCGCGGTGGCCACCCGGATATCGGCACAGAGTTTCGTTGATTCCCAGAAGGACAAAGCCGTTCTGGCAGGGTTCACGCAATGGTCCGGCTGCATGACGAAGAAGGGGTTCGGCTACTCCTCGCCGCTTGATCTCTTCAAGGTGGATAAATTCGAGAAGGGGCCGGTGACGGACGAGGAGAAGGCCACCGCCGTCGCCGATGTCGCATGCAAGAACGACACCGGGCTGCCGGAGACCTGGCTCGCGGTGGAGTCCCGGCTTCAGGAAGCGATGATCGCGAAGGACTCCGCCGTGCTCCGGAAGCTGCGGGGACTGCACGAGAAGAAGGTCGCCGCCGCGCGGGCGATCGTCGCCAAGGGCTGAACCGCCCGCTCCCGGACGCGACGAGGCCCCGGCCCCCTTCACGGG
>NZ_JBHTTQ010000074.1:0-37452 GCF_042794475.1 Streptomyces sp. NPDC056527 | reverse complement strand
GGCCGGAGTGACGGCGGCGCTCGCCGGGCCGTGCGCCGCCGTCGCCCGGCTCGCCGGGTCGGCGGCCCTGGCGACACTGCCCGCCGCGGTCCTGCTGACCGGACGGCGGGGACCACGATCGGCCGCGGGAGCCCCGGCTGAGGGTCGGAGCGGGTCGGGCCGGGTGCAGGCGTCGAGGGCGCAGCCGGCGACGGCGCCGTGGCCGGACCTTCCTGGGTCGCCTGATGCCCCTGCCGCGACGCCGGGGCCGCGCACCGGCGTCCGGGTGAAGGCCGACAGCGCGCCACGGTCGTTGCGCGGTGACCTTCTCGCCGGGCTCGTGGCCGTCTGGGGCGTACGGGAGCTACGCGCGGTCACCGCCGCCACCTGCCTCGGGTTCCTCGGGCTCGGCGGGCTCACCACCACGGCCGTGCTGCTCGCGGGCGAGCGCGGCCGGCCCGGTGACGGGGGGCTGTTGATGACCGCGTTCGCCGTCGGCGCGCTCGTCGGGTCGCTCGTCGTGGACCGGGTGTGGCCGCGTGTGCCGACCGGGCGACTGGTCGGCATCACGCTCCTGGGCACCGGAGCGGCCCTGGGCGCCGCCGCCCTCGTTCCCTCGCCGCTGCTCTGTGCGGCCCTGTTCGGTGCGGCCGGACTGTGCGACGGCCCGCTGCTGACGGCGACGTTGCGGATCCGGGCGGATCACTCCCCCGCCGACGTACGGACTCAGGTGTTCACCCTCGGCGCGGGGCTCAAGATGTCGGCGGCCGCGTGCGGCGCCGCGCTCACCGGGCTCGCCGCCGGCGCACCGCCCGCGGCGCTTCTGCTGGGCGCCGCCGGCGTGCAGCTCGCCGCCGCCGCACTCCACCATCTGCTCCGTCGAGCCCCGGCCCCGAGAACGGACGTCACATAGCCGCCCGCGGCCGACCCCCCAGCAGCTCCGCGAGCCCGCGTCGCGTGGCCGCCAGGACCAGTCGGTCCCCCGCGGCCAGCACGCGGTCCGGCTCCAGTTGCCAGACCAGGCCCGCTCCGTAGCGCCCGAGGGGCGCGGAGCCCGTCGCCAGGCCGATCACCCGCCAGGCCCCCGGGCGGAACGCCTCCGCCACCGTGCGGCCCTCCAGCAGCGGATTGCCCGCGGCCTCCACCGCGGCGAACAGCAGCACCCGGCGCTCCACCGGGATGGCGCCGAGGATCTGGCGGCCCATCATGGCGCCGGCGAAGGCGGGCGCGGCCAGGTGGGAGACGCTACGGCTGCGGGTGAGGGCGTCGGGGTGGGCCGCCCGCAGGGTGCGGTAGACGGCGGTGGCGAAGTCGTCGTCGTACAGCCGCATGGCGACGCGGAGATCCGCCTTGACGGAGCGGGCGGAGAGCGCGGCCTCCAGGTTGGTGATGTCGACGCTGGTCAGGGCGAGCAGGGCGTGCGCCCGATGGATGCGGGCGGCCTCCAGGACACCCTCCTCGGTGACGTCCCCGATGACGGTGGGCACGCGCAGCCGCCGCGCCAGCGCGATACCGCGCGCCTCCGGGTCGGACTCGACGCAGACCACGGGGATGTTCAGCCTCCGCAGGCGCGCGAGGACGCGCGTGCCGACCTTGCCGAGGCCGAGGAGGACCACGTGCCCGGACAGCCCGCGCGGCGGGCGGCGCAGCGAGGTCGCCGACCGGAAGGTCCCGAGGGCTTCGAGGATTCCCGCGATCAGGACGGGCATCAGGAGGAGACCGACGAAGCCCGCGAGGATCTGGAGCACCTGACGGCTGGTCGCCTCCTCGACGGCCGGGTCCCCGATGGCGAAGAGGTCGAGGAGCGTCAGATAGGCGGCGTGCAGGGGGTGGTCCCCTGTGGTGAGCCAGGTGGCGAGGGCGATCGCGCCGACGGCGGCCGCCACACCCGCGAGCGACCAGCGCAGGCGGCGGGAGAAGAGCGAGCCGACGGGCAGGACCGAGGTGCCGAACCTGTTCGACGACAGCGTCGGACCGGCGTACGTGATCGCTTCCAGCGCGACCGTGCCCCGCCCGGGAGCGGCCGCGACCGCACGGTCGTCGGGCAGCAGCTGCGGGCCCTGGTCCCCGCTGCGCTCCGAGCCCTCGAAGCCGGCCGGGTCGTTGGTGGTCGCCGACAGCAGGGCGAGCGTGCACAGGCCGGGGTCGACGACCTCGCCGCGTGCGGGCGGGGTCCGCTCGACGGCGTGCAGCAGCAGGCCACCGGCCTGCACGACCTTGCTCGTGCCGGCGACCGCGGTGGCCGCGAGAGCGGGGGCGGCGGTGTCGGCGTCGGAGAGGACGGTCGTCGAACCGTCGAGGAGCTTGGGGTCGAGGCAGGGCTGGGCAATGGCGGCGGCCTGGTCGAGGAGCGTCTCCAGGTGCTGGCCGAGCTTGCGGTTGTAGAGCCGGATGACCAGGCGCAGCCGTGGGTTGAGCCGGCGCGCGGCGAGCGCGGCCCGGATGTTCGTCTCGTCGTCGTCGTGGACGAGAGCGAGGGCGGCGGCGTGCTCCGCTCCCGCGTCGAGCAGCACCGCGTCGTCGACCTCGGCCGTCTCCACGACGCGGACGGACCGTCCGGCGGGCACACCCCGCTGCTCTCCGACGGCCGTACGCGTCACGGCCGCCGTCACCCGCCCGAAGAGCGCGGATGCGCGACCCGGGCGGCCCGTGGGCTGCTGCCGGGTGTCGGTCCTCGCCGGTACGAGAAGGGTGACCCGCTCCCCGTACACGTCGTTGAGCTCGCCCGCGAGCCGGTGTGCGAGGACGTCGTCCCCGCACACGATCATGTGGCCGACGGGGGCGGGGCGCGGCGGCCGCTCGTTGCGGGACGACGGTGCGCCGAACGGCCCGCCCTGCGGGTCGGCGGCGGACGGCGCCGTGGGCGAACGCTGCACGGGATCCGGCGGAACGGGCGGGCTCTGGTACGGAAGTGAGGACACGTCACCAGGATGCCCTGCCGCACCGACAGCCCGAGCGCCGGTCGCGGATCACGCGCGCGGGTCGTCGAGCCGTCGACTCCGGCGCGCCGGGGTCGACGATCGCCCGTCCGCCACGCGCTGTACGCCGGTCGGCGCACTACGATCTGCGGGCGTCGCCGGGGCTTCTTACGGTGGCTGAATGATCGTCACGTCAGCTGTCCGTCAGGTCGCCGCCGGTACCGCGGCGCTGCTGCTCGGGCTGCCCGTCCCGGCGGCCACGGCATCCTCCGTCACCGAACCCTCACCTCCCGCCGCCCGCTTCATCGATCCCGCCCGGCTCTACCGCTCGGGGACCCAGGTCCAGCCGCTCTCAGGAGCGCCGGACAAGCCTTCCTCCGTCTCCGCACTGTCCTGGCTGGTGGCGGACGCCTCGACCGGCGAGGTGCTGGCGGCGCGCAACGCCCATCGACGACTCCCCCCGGCCAGCACGCTCAAGGCGCTGTTCGCCGTGACCGCGCTCCCCCGCTTCGACCAGGACCTGCGGCACACCGTCACCGAGTCGGAGCTGTCGGGGATCGGCGAGGGCAGCAGCATGGTCGGGGTTCAGGCCGGCTACACGTACAAGGTGTCGGACCTGTGGAACGGGGTCTTCCTCAACTCGGGCAACGACGCGGTCCGGGTGCTCGCGTCGATGAACGGCGGGTGGAAGTCCATGGCCCGTCAGATGCAGGAGAAGGCCCGCGCACTGGGGGCGCGCGACACGCGGGTGGTGTCACCCGACGGGTACGACGCGCCGGGGCAGGTGTCGTCGGCCTACGACCTGGCGGTCTTCGGCCGGGCCGGGCTGCAGGATCCGGCGTTCGTCCGGTACGCCTCCACGCGGTACGCCGAGTTCCCGTCCGGGGACTGGTCGTACGGCATCCGCAACACCAACAGACTGCTGACCGGGGAGGACGGCGTCGAGCGCTATCCGGGGCTCCTCGGGGTCAAGAACGGCTACACGAGCGGCGCCGGGAACACGCTGATCGCGGCGGCGCGGCGGGGCTCGCGAACGCTGGTCGTGTCGGTGATGAACCCTCAGTCGGGCGGTGGAATGGCGGTGTACGAGGAGGCGCGCACGCTCCTCGACTGGGGCTTCGACGCGGCGGGTCAGGTGCAGCCGGTGGGTTCCCTCGCGCCGGTACGGGACAAGGCGAAGGAGAAGCCGAAGCAGATGGTCAAGGAGGCGAAGGAGAAGCCGAAGCGGACGGTCAAGGAGGCGAAGGCGGAGAGCGGCCGATCGGCGCCCGAGTCGGCGCCGAATCCGGGCCGGGCCGGCCCGCACTCGGGCGCTGCGGCGGCGGGGGCGGCGGACGTGGCCGCACTCGCCGCGCCGGGGAGGACCGTCTCCCGCGAGGCCGTGCCCTCGCGTCCCTGGGCCGGTCTGCCCCTGGCCTTGGTGGGGGCGTCGCTTGGCGCCGCGCTCTCCGTCTGGCTGTGGCGCCGCCGCTCGACCCGGCGCGGCGACGAGGGCGTCTGACGGACCTCGCCCGCCGGCCCACGCGCTTCGGCGGCCCGGGTTCCCCCGGCCGCCGAAGCGGCCTACGCCGCCGCCCGGGTCAGGCCGGCAGGAAGTCGCCGAGCAGGGTGGCGAACTCGTCCGGGTCCACCAGACGGATGCCCAGCTCCTCGGCCTTCGTCCGCTTGGATCCGGCCTTCTCTCCCGCGACGACCAGACCGGTGCGCTTGGAGACGCTGGAGGACGACTTGCCTCCCGCGCGCTCGATGAGTTCGTTCATCTGATTGCGGCTCAGCGCCTCCAGCGGGCCGGTCATGGCACCCGTGACGACCACCGACAGGCCCGCGAGCGGTCCGGCCGCCTGGGCGGTGGGGGCTTCGGAGGCGGACTCGGGCTCGGTCCCCGGCGGGGGCGGCGGGGTGGCTCCGGGTTCGGTCATGTTCACCCCGGCGGCGACGAGCTTGTCGACGATCGCGGCGAGCTCGGCCAGCTCGGCGACGATGACCGGCGCCTTCTCCGCCCCGATCCCCTCGACCTGCTGCATCGCCTCCGCGTCGGCCGCCCGGACGGCGTCCATGGTGGCGAAGTGGCGGGCTATCCGGCGGGACATGGAGCGTCCCGTCCCCCGGATGCCGAGGGCGCACAGCACACGGCCCAGCGGCCGGGTCCGCGCGGTGGCGATCGCCGCGAGGAGGTTGTCCGTGCTGGTCTCCCCCATCCGGTCCAGGCCGAGCAGCTGCTCGCGGGTGAGGGTGAAGAGGTCGGCCACGTCCGCGACCAGGGCGGCGTCCACGAGCTGGACGATCCTGCTGGCGCCGAGCCCCTCGATGTCGAGCTGGTCGCGACCCACGGCGTACGAAAGGGAGGCCACGAGGTGGCAGTCGCGTCCACGGGCGCACCGCCAGTGCTGCTCGCTGCGGTCGATGTCCGAGCCGCACTGCGGGCAGGCCTCGGGGAAGCCGATCGGCTCCTCCTCGCCGGTCCGCAGGTGGGCGACGGGCGCCTCGACCCGCGGAATGATGTCGCCCGCCTTGTAGACCATCACGTGGTCGCCCACGCGCAGGTCGCGGCGGGTGATGTCGGAGGGGTTGTGCAGCGTGGCGTAGGTGACCGTGCTGCCGTCGATCTCCACCGGCTCAAGGACGGCGCGGGGCGCGATGATGCCCGTGCGGCCCACGTTCCATTCGACCCCGACCAGGCGGGTGACCTTCTCCACGGCGGGGAGCTTGTACGCGATGGCCCAGCGCGGTGCGCGGGAGCCCGAACCGGCCTCGCGCCGGTCGGCCGCGAGGTCGGCCTTGATCACGATGCCGTCGATCCCGAACGGCAGTTCCGCTCGCAGCGCCGCTATCTCGGCGACGCGGGCCAGGACCTCCTCCGTGCCGGTGACCGCGCGGCCTGGGACGGCGGTGGCGCCCGAGGTGTGCAGACCGAGGGCGACCGCCCGGGCGATCAGCTCGCTGTGGGCGAGCTCGTCCAGGCCGTCCGGGTCTGCGACCGTGCCGTCCGCCTCCACCGCGGCCAGTGGCAGCATGTCGTAGGCGAAGAAGGTCATCTCCACCCGGTACGGACGGTCCTTGGCGCGCAGGGTCCCGGCCGCCGCGTTCCGCGGGTTGGCGAAGGGCTCGCCGCCGTGGGCGACCCGTACCGGGTTGGCGGCCTCGAACTGCTCGGTGGTCATGAGCACTTCGCCGCGAATCTCGACCGTGACGGGCTCGGCGAGCCGCTCCGGCAGTCCCACGATCGTGCCCCGCGCGTGCGACACGTCCTCGCCGGCCGTTCCGTCGCCCCGAGTGACGAGCCGGGTCAGCCGCCCCCGCTCGTAGCGGGCGGCGATCGCCAGTCCGTCGAGCTTCGGCTCCACGCTCCACCGCTCGACTCCGCGGCCGATCCGGCGCTCCAGGGACGCGGCCCAGGTCGTGAACTGCTCGGCCGAGAAGACGTTGTCGAGCGAGAGCATCGGGCGGGTGTGCGGTACGTCCCCCTCCGCCGCGCCCCCGGCGACCTTGCCGGTCGGGGAGTCCGCGCGCACCTGGTCGGGGTGGGCGGACTCCCATGCGGCTATGGCCCGGCCGAGGCGGTCGTAGGCGTCGTCGTCGAGCGGGGACGTGCCGCCCGCGTAGTAGGCGGCGGCCGCCTGCTTGGCGTCCTCGACCGCCTGCGCGTACGCGGCGGCATCGGCAAGAACCGGAGTCGTTGTCATGGGTCCATCGTGCCGGGCACCACTGACAATCGGCCCCGGCCGGTCAGCTGCCGCCGAGCGCCCGCTTCAGTTCCGACTTGTCCATGGACGAACGGCCGTGGATGTCGCGCCGCTGGGCCTCGGCGTAGAGCTGATCGTACGTCGGGCCCCGGGAGCCGCTGTGCGAGCGTCGGCCGCCGCGTCGGGAGGAGGACATGTCTTCCGTGGAGCTATTGCCGGCGGTCTTCGACTCGCCGGCGCGGGCCCGTTCCTTGTTCACGGTGCGCGCCGCGATCTCCTCGGCGCGCTTCTCGCTCTCGCTCGGTCCTTCGCGCTCTCCTTGATGTGCTCGTACTGTCGTTCCCTCTTCGGGCTCGATCCACGGGGCATGGCGCGCTCCTCCTCCGTGATTGCCTGCTGTGGTCCCGAGTCGGCGTGATTCCGTCGTTCGGTCGTTCGCGCGACCGTGACGGCCTGGACCAAGACGGGATTCGCCGTCCGTTCCGCCCCGGGCGGGTACCCCGGCGACTCGGATTCAGACACCCGAGCGGGGGCAGGCCGGTAGAATCCTGATCGGACGCGATCATTCCGGACGACCACTCGGTGGAGGGACGGGAGGAGTCGTGACGACGTCTGCGGCGGACGCTCCGGAGCCCGGCATCAGCGGTCTCTCGGCCGAGAACAGACGCCTGCGTGCGGAGCTCACCCGCCGGCATCTCGTCGATCTGGCCACGGGTGTCCTCGCGGCCCAGCTCGGCGCGTCCCCGGCCGACGCGGCGGATCACCTGGACTCCCTCTCCCACGCCACGGGCCTCGGCATCGAGGATCTCGCCGCCGACATCGTCAACGGCGTCGGCGGTACGGCGGCCGAACGGCTCATACGTACCGGTTCCGCGGCCGCCGGGGCCCAAGCCGCGCCCCCGGTCACCGCGCCGCCGGAGCCCACCGCCTCGCCCGTCCTGTTCAGCACCCCCGACGAGCGGCGCGCACGGCGGGCGGTGATGGCCGCCGAATCGCAGGACACCGTCGGCGAGGCGGCCCGGGCACTCCTGGAGGGCGGTCTCGTGCCGCTCGGCGCGGGGAGCCTGTGGCTGTGGCGGCGCGACGCGTGGGGCTGTCTGCGCCTGGCCGGACACGCGGGTGTCGGGGCAGCGGAGGCCGCCGCGTGGCAGTGGATCCCTCCTGCGGCGCCTCCCGCGTTCCGCTCGGTGCTCTCCGACGGTTCGCCGGTCTGGCTGGACTCCGGCCCCGAGAACGGCGAGGTATTGCCGGGGCCCGCGCCACACGCGGCGCGGGCGCTGCTCCCGCTGCGCCTGCGCGGTGCGACGGTGGGCCTGGCCCTGGTCGCCTGGCCGGGCCCGAACCCCTTCGACGACCCGTTGCGCAAAGCATTGGTGGGCCTGACGGACGTGGCCGGCACTGTCCTCGACGCGGCCGACTCGCCCCCGTCCGCCGCACCGGTCCTCGTGGACGTCCTGGATGCCCTCGTCCATCCCGCGATGCTCCTCAAGGTCGCCGCGGCCGCCGTGGCTCCGACCGTCGAGCACCTGAACGAGTACGCCGTGGCGGCGCTCGGCGGCACCCCGCCGGCCGAGGACCGTTCCCTGGCGCTCGCCCTCCCCCGGGTCCACGCGGACCTCGCCCATCTCGCACGCCGCGCGCACCGGACCGGGCGCGCCCAGCGGGTGGCCCGGCTGCCGGCGTCCACGGCGCCCGAGCCGGGAGACCCGGCGCCGCTGCTCGACGTGCGTGTGCTGCCGGCGGGCGACGAGCGGGCCGTGGTGCTGTGGCACGACACCACCGATCCGGGGCTCGCCTCGGACCGTGCGGTGTCCAGGTTGCAGAGCGTGGCCCTGTTCCAGGACAGCCTGACGGGCGGCGACACGGTGTGGTCGGAGCAGGCGTACGCCGTCTTCGGCAGGGGCCGTGACGAGCCTCCCGTGCCGCTCCTGGGGCTGCGGGGGCTGGTGCACCCGGAGGACGGCGAGGCGTTGACCGAGCTGCTCAGGACGCTGGTGGAGCGGCGCACGGGCGCGCAGACGGTGCTGCGGATCGTGCTGGAGGACCGGGCCGTGCGCCATGTCCGGGTGGCTGCGGAGCCCCTCCTCGACGCCGGCTCGGTCATCGGTCTCGCCGGGGTGTACCAGGACGTGTCGGCGAGCCGCCGCACCGAGGCCGCGCTGACCGCGACCTTCGACCAGCTCACCGCCGTACGGACCCAGGCCGAGCTCAGGCACCAGTTGGCCCTGCAGCTCCAGCAGGCGATCGTGCCCGAGGTCCCCGACCTTCAGGAGCTGCCGGACCTGATGGTGGCGGCCCGCTACCGTCCGGCTGCCGAGGAGTACCGGGTCGGCGGTGACTGGTACGACGTCCAGCCGCTGCCCAGCGGCAAGGTCCTCGTGACGGTCGGCGACGTGGCGGGCCACGGCATCGACTCGGTCACCGGCATGGTGGCGCTGCGCAACGCCCAGCGCGGCCTGGCGTGCACCGGCGACTCACCGCGGCGGCTGATGGAGTGGCTCAACGAGATGACGCTGCGCACCAGCGGACAGCCCACGGCGACCGCCGTCTGCGCCCTGTACGACCCCGAGGACCGCGGCCTGGTCTGGTCGAGCGCCGGACACCTGCCGATGCTGCTCGTGCGGGACGGCACGGCACGGCTCCTCGACCCGCCGCAGGACATCCTGCTGGGCGCGGTGCCCTCGTACGCGTACCAGGAGCGTCGCACCGCCCTACAACCCGGAGACACGCTGCTGCTGTACACGGACGGTCTGGTCGAACGGCGCCACGACGGCCTCGACCACGGGCTCGCGCAGCTCGCCGCGGCGGCCGAACGCCTCAGCGGCTACCCTCCGGAAGAACAGGTGGAGCGGTTGCTCGGGGCAGCCACCGGCGACACGGACGACGACACCAGCATCGTCCTGGTGCTCGTACGGTGACCGTGCGCGCGGCCAGGGGCGGAAGTGCGGCCCGGGGACTTCACGCGGTCAGCCACTGCCGGACCTTGGCCATCAGCTCCTCGGCGTCGACGGGCTTCGCCACGTAGTCGCTGGCGCCGGCCGCCAGGGCCCTGGCCCGGTCGCCGGGCATGGCCTTGGCGGTGACGGCGATGACGGGCAGATGCGCGCGGCCGGGCAGGTCGCGGATGGCGCCGGTGGTGGCGTACCCGTCCATGCCGGCCATCATGACGTCCATCAGGACGAGTTCGACCTCGGGGTGGGACGCGAGCAGGTCGAGGCCGGCGCGGCCGCTGTCGGCCTGGATCACGCGGACGCCGTGGCCCACCAGCACCTCCGTGAGCGCGTAGACGTTGCGCACGTCGTCGTCGACCACGAGGACGGTGTGGCCGGCCGCCCGTGCGTCGTGGCCACCGGGGGCGTCGGCAGTGCCGGTCCCCGCCGCCTCGTCCGTGTCCGTGTCGGCGGCCGGCTCCCCCGCCGACGCGCCCGGCGAGGGCGTGCGGGGGGCCGGCAGGTAGAAGGTGAACCGGCTGCCCCGCTCGGGCGTGGAGCGGACGTCGATGGCCCCGCCGAGCAGTCCGGCGACCTCGCGGCTGATGGAGAGCCCGAGCCCGGTTCCTCCGTAGCGGCGGGCCGTGGTGCCGTCGCCCTGCTGGAAGGCGCCGAAGATGCCTTCCAGGCGTTCGGCGGGGATGCCGACCCCGCTGTCGGTGACGTGGAAGGCGAGTACCGGTCCGCTCGCGCGCATGGTGGCCGGCGGTTCGTCCGCTCCGGCGTACTCGATCGTCAGGTCCACGCCGCCCTCGTCGGTGAACTTCAGCGCGTTGGACAGCAGGTTGCGCAGGATCTGCCGCAGCCGGGACTCGTCGGTGGTGAGTTCCTCGGGCACGTCCGAGGAGACGGTGACCGAGAAGCTCAGCCCCCGCTCGTCCGCGACCGGGCCGAAGGTGGCCTCCAGATACTCCAGGAGCTGGTGGAGCGGGAACCGTTCGGGGCGGATGTCCATCTTGCCCGCCTCGACCTTGGACAGGTCCAGGATGTCGTTGATGAGCTGGAGCAGGTCGGAGCCCGCGGAGTGGATGACCTCGGCGTAGTCGACCTGCTTCTCCGACAGGTTTCCCTGCGGGTTCTGGGCCAGCAACCGGGCGAGGATCAGCAGGCTGTTGAGCGGGGTGCGCAGCTCATGGCTCATGTTCGCCAGGAACTCGGACTTGTACATGGAGGTGCGGGACAGCTGCTGGGCGCGCGCCTCCAGCTCCTGGCGGGCCTGCTCGATGACGAGGTTCTTGGACTCGATGTCCTTGTTGCGTTCGGCGAGCAGCGCCGCCTTCTCCTTCAGCTCGGCGTTGGAGCGCTGCAGTTCCTGCTGCCGTGCCTGCAACTCCTGGGAACGGGAGCGCAGTTCGTCGGTCAACCGCTGGGACTGGGCGAGGAGTTCGTCGGTACGGAGGTTGGCGACGAGCGAGCTGACGACGGCTCCCGCGGTGTCCACGAACTGATCGAGGAAGTCGCGGTGGATGGCGGTGAAGGGCTGGAGCGACGCGAGTTCGACGGCTCCGAGGACCTGGTCCTCGACGACGATCGGCAGGATGATCAGCATGGCCGGCTCACCGGAGCCCGCCGCGGAGGAGACCGTGGCGTACCCGACCGGCAGCCGCTCCACGACGACCGTGCGCCGGTCGTGGGCGGCCTGGCCGACGAGCGACTGGCCGAGGCGGAAGCGGCGCGGCGGGGAGGCGGGCTCCTCGGGGGCTCCGTACGAGGCGGTCACGACGAGTTCGGTGCCGCGCACGTCGTGGCGGGCGAGGAAGAAGGCGCCGTACTGCGCGGAGACCAGCGGCGGCACCTCGGTCATGATGAGTTCGGCGATGTCGGTGAGGGTCCGGGTGCCCTGCATGAGGGCGGCGATCCGGGCGATGTTCGTCTTGAGCCAGTCCTGATCCTCGTTGGCGCGGGTGGTGGCCCGCAGTGATTCGACCATCGCGTTGATGTTGTCCCGCAGCTCGCCGACCTCGCCGGGGGCGTCGACCGTGATGGAACGGGTGAGGTCGCCCTCGGCGACGGCTCCGGTGACTTCGGCGATGGCCCGGACCTGCCGGGTCAGGTTTCCGGCGAGTTCGTTGACGTTCTCGGTGAGCCGCTTCCACGTACCGGAGACGCCTTCGACCTCGGCCTGGCCGCCGAGCTTGCCCTCCGTACCGACCTCGCGGGCCACGCGCGTGACCTCGGCGGCGAAGGAGGACAGCTGGTCGACCATGGTGTTGATGGTGGTCTTGAGCTCCAGGATCTCGCCGCGCGCGGACACGTCGATGCGGCTCGTCAGATCGCCCTGGGCGACGGACGTCGTCACCTGGGCGATGTTGCGGACCTGGTTGGTGAGGTTGTCGGCCATGGAGTTGACGTTGTCCGTGAGGTCCTTCCAGGTGCCGGAGACGCCGAGCACCGTGGCCTGACCGCCGAGCTTGCCCTCGGTACCGACCTCGCGGGCGACCCTGGTGACCTCCTCGGCGAAGGAGGACAGCCGGTCCACCATCGTGTTGATGGTCTCCTTCAGTTCCAGGATCTCGCCGCGCGCGTCGACCCGGATCTTCCGCGTGAGGTCGCCGCGTGCGACGGCGGTCGCGACCTGGGCGATGGATCTGACCTGGGACGTCAGGTTGTCGGCCATGGTGTTCACGCCGGAGGTCAGCTCGCGCCACACGCCGCTCACCCGCGGCTCGCGCGCCCGGCCGCCGAGGAGGCCCTGGCCGCCGACCTCGCTGGCTACGCGGGTGACCTCGGAGGTGACCAGGGACAGCTGGTCGACCATGTCGTTGTAGACGGCCGCGATCTCGCCGAGGATGCCTCCGGCGGAGTCCGGGAGACGGACGGAGAGATCACCGTCGCGTACGGCGGTGAGCCCGGCCAGGAGCTGTCCCAGCCCGTCCTCGCCCAGCGATTCCGGCGGCACGCGCGGCTCGGACGCGGGCGGTCGGGGGGAACTCTCCATCGCGGACCTCGCGCGGCACGGAGACGACAGGGACGCGGATCGGGTCCCGCCACGAGTCCGGGGTGATGCGCCCGCGACGGCCCCCGCCCCGCTCCTCCACTCTAGGCACGGCGCGGGCGGGCGGCAGCGTCTGCGGCGTCTGCGGGGGCGGAGCCTGTGGGGGCGGCGTCCTTCACGGACGGCGCCGGCGTCAGGTCCACCTCGAACCAGACCGCCTTGCCCTCGCCGCGCCGAAGCGAGCCCCATGCGGCGGAGAGGCGTTCGAGCAGATACAGCCCGTGTCCCGAGGAACGGCTCGCGATGTGCGGGCCATGGGGCCGCGGACGTACGGGACTGGTGTCGCTGACCTGGACCCACAGCCGCCCGTCGGTGCGGTCGAGGCGGAGTTCGTACGGGGTGCCACCGTGCGTGTACGCGTTGGTGACGACCTCCGAGACGAGGAGCAGGACGTCCTCGACGAGTACCTCCTGAGCGCCTCCCACCGGGCCGAACCAGTCGCGCAGCGCCTGGCGGGTGAGGTCGCGGCACTGTCCCACTACACCCGGGCCGTCGGGGAGGGCATACCGGAGTGCCGTTGTCGTCATAGGACACCACTGCCCGGACATTCAGTGTCAAACCGCCGCCAAAGGGAATGTTTCACTACAGAACGCTCGAACGACGGACCCCCGCCGGCACGCGGCGAAGGCCCACGCCACCCGTCGAGGGAGCCTTTATGTCGACCCGGAGCAAGCCCCGCAGCACGTCGTCGCCCACCGAACCGGCCGAGGTGCGCCGACGGGCGCTGGACGGTCTGCCCGAGATCGACCAGCCCACCGAGGTGAGCACGACGGACGCCCAGACCCTGTCCACGGCGCTCTTCACCCGCCTGGAAAGTCTGGAGGAGGGCACGCCCGAGCACGCGTACGTCCGGAACACGCTGGTGGAGCTGAATCTCAGCCTGGTGAAGTTCGCGGCCCGCCGATTCCGGAACCGCGCCGAGCCGACGGAGGACATCGTCCAGGTCGGCACGATCGGCCTGATCAAGGCGATCGACCGGTTCGAGGTCGGCCGGGACGTGGAGTTCTCGGCGTTCGCGCTGCCCACGATCGTCGGCGAGATGAAGCGCTTCTTCCGTGACACCAGTTGGTCCGTCCAGGTACCGCGACGGCTCCAGGAGCTGCGCATCGAGCTGGCGAAGGCCGTCGACACCCTGGAGCAGCGACTCGGCCGGCGCCCGAGCAGGGCCGAGCTGGCCGCGTATCTGCACATGGGAGAGGAGAGCGTGGCGGAGGGCGAACAGGCGTCGAACGGATACGTCGCCCGCTCGCTCGACACCCCGACCAGCGACGACGAGTCGGCCCTCACGGCGGGCGCGCGGCGCCTCGGCGAGGAGGAACGCGCCTTCGAGCTGATCGACTCGCTGGAATCGCTGAAACCGCTGATCGCCGGGTTGGACGCGCGGGACCGCACGATCCTCTCGCTGCGCTTCGGCGAGGAACTGACCCAGGCGGAGATCGGCGAGCGGCTCGGCCTCTCGCAGATGCACATCTCCCGGCTGCTGGCCCGGATCCTGGACGAGCTCAGGACGGGCTTGGTGGAGGACCACGACAGCCCTCGGCGGGCGGCAGCGGGGTAGCGGGGGCGACGGCGGGCCGCCACGGACGGGGCCGCGGCGGCCTCACCGTGGGCGAGGCGGATCGGCCTTCGGCCGGACCCCGGGCCGGTGAGCCGACCCCTTCCGGCGGGCGGACCGACCCCTCGACTCGGGGCCGAATCCCGGCGCGAGCAGGCCGGGTCGGCCGGGCCGGATCCCGGCCGCGCGAACCGAACACGTCGTCCCAGGACCGGGTCCCTCGGGTGAACCGGATGCGCGCCGGGTCGCCACGGCCGGAAGCGCGTCGAGTGGCCACGGCCGGGCAGCGGCGCGGTCCGGCGTCCGTCAGTGTCCGCCGTCCGCCTGCCACGGCGGTCGGGGCGGGCGGCCGATCTCCAGCCAGACGACCTTGCCGCGCTCGCGCGGCTCCGAGCCCCAGTCCCCCGCGAGCCGGTCCAGGACCATCAGGCCGTGGCCGCCGGGCAGCGACGGCGCTCGGGGCTGTCGCCGCCTCGGATGCTCCGGGTTCGCGTCGGAGACCTCGACCCGTAGGCCGTCCCGGCGATGCCGCAGGACGAGTTCCTCCGGCCCTCCCGCGTGCAGGCAGGCGTTGGTGACCACCTCGGACACCAAGAGCAGCACGTCGTCGACCCGCTCCCGCGCCTCGTCGTTCTCGGCCGGGAGCCAGCCCCAGTCGGCGAGGGCCTCCGCGGTGAAGTCGCGACAGCGCATCACCACGCCCTTGGTCCCGAACAGCACGAGCCTCCGGACCTGGCCTTCCTCCACGGCTTCCTTGCCCACCGCTCCCTCCGCGATCCGCACGCCTAGCCGTCCGCCCGTCGATCCGTGAGCGCCTCGGCCACGTTCTCGTACACGCGGAAGACGGTCCGCGCTCCCGTGATCTCGAACATCCGGGCCACCGGCGGTCGCAGCCCGGCGAGCTCCAGACGGCCGCCGGCCTCCAGCGCGTGGAGACGGGCCCGCAGCAGTACGTTCAGTCCTGTCGAGTCGCAGAACCGCAGCTGCTCGCAGTCGACCAGGATCCGCACCGCTCCGTTGCGCCCCTCGAGCTCCCCGCGCAGCGCGTCCGCGGTGTCGTGATCGAGCTCCCCCGTGAGGGACAGCACGACGACTCCGGGCTGCGGCCCGGGCGCCGCCGTGACGGTGAACCGCTTCGACGCCATCGGGTCACCCGCCTCCCTCCGCTTCCGTACAGGGGCATCTACCCCACTCATGCCCCGGAACGCTCGTTTTGCCCCACCTGCCCACCCACTCGCTCACTCACCGGCGCACTCACGAGCCGGGCAGCCCTTCGAGCGCCTGCCGGGGTGCCGGACTCAGCTTCCCCACGTACCGCTCGGCCGCGTGGACCGCCTCGCGCGCCGTCCGCTCCCCCATCAGCACACACAGCGTGTAGGCCGTGTCCTCGAAGCGCCTGCGGACCGACAGGTCGCCCGGCCTGGCCAGGACCGCGCGTTCCTGAGCCCGGTAGTGCCGCAGCAGCCGATCGATCGTGTTTCTGTCGGGCAGCAACATCATGTTCCTCCTGGCACACCCCCCTCGCTCCGTTGCTCCATATTCGGGTCACTCCGTCACCCGCGCGACCCAACCGAACACGATCCGTCACGGCGCCTCCCCGGAGTGCGCGCCCGCCGGGGATGGCGGAAGGTCGAAGTATGAAGGCGAGTGAAGGACTGAGGGTCGTCGTCACGGGCGCCACCGGCAATGTCGGGACGAGCCTGCTTCGGGCCCTGGAACGAGAGCCTCGGATCGCCTCCGTCCTCGGACTCGCCCGCCGCAGACCCGCGTTGACTCTGTCGAAGACCGAGTGGGCCGAAGTGGACCTGTCGATGGAGGGGGACGAACCACGGCTCGCGCAGTACATCGCGGACGCCGACGCGGTCGTGCATCTGGCCTGGCGCTTCCACCCGAGCCACGACGTGGCCGAGACATGGCGTTCCAACGTCCTGGGCACGCTGCGGGTCCTCGACGCGGTGGCGGCGGCGCGAGTGCCCGTCCTGGTGCACGCCTCGTCGATCGGGGCCTACTCTCCGGGCCCGGGAAATGCTGCCGCCGTCTCGGAGTCCTGGCCCACGCACGGCTGGCCCGGCGCCGCCTACACCCGCGAGAAGGCGTATCTGGAACGGGTCCTGGACACCTTCGAGCGCGATCACCCGACGACCCGGGTGGTGCGGATGCGACCCTGTTTCCTCTTCAAGGAGGAGTCGGCCAGCGAGCAGCGCCGGATCTTCGCGGGCCGCTACTTCCCCGGCGGCCTGATGCGCCCGGATCTGCTGCCGCTCCTTCCCGAGCTGAAGGGGCTGCGCTTCCAGGCGCTGCACACCGACGACGCGGCCGACGCCTACTGCCGCGCACTGGTACGCGACGTCCGCGGGGCCTTCAACCTGGCGGCGGATCCGGCGATCGACACCGCCGCCCTCGCCTCGCTCCTCGACGCTCGGGCGATCAAGGTCCCGAACGGGGCGGTACGCGGCGTGCTCTCGACGGCCTGGAAGCTGCGCATGGCCCCCGCGTCCCCCGACCTCTTCGACGCCGTGCTGCGTCTGCCGCTGCTCGCCACCGAGCGCGCCCGCCGGGAGCTCGACTGGGAGCCGTCCATGACCCCCGTCGAGGCCTTCGGCACCTTCCTGCGGGGCGTACGCGCGGGTAGCGGCGACGCGACGGCCCCGCTCGCCGGCCGCCGCTTCGGCTGACGGGCGCTCCCGCCCGCGCGGCCCGCCGCATGGCCGGGAGCGATTCGGGTAGCCGCGCTGCGTCCCGCCCCCGGCCCCGCCCACGAGGCCCTTCCCAGAGACGAGCAGACCATGGTTTCCCTCGCCGACCCGGCCGCGGCCGTTCCGCTCCAGGAGGGCCGCACCGTGCGGCTGCTCGGCCTCGCGCTCCGGTTCACCGGCCCGGGCGACATCTCGCTGCCCGTACCCCCGTCAGGGGCGGCGGAGGAGCCGTTCACGGTGAAGGAGGGCGCGGAGTTCCGCGCCGTCGTGCGCTTCCGGGTCGAGGGTCCTTCGGTGTCCGGCCTGAAGGTCGTCGACCAGCGGACCAAGGACGGCACCGAGCTCGGCGGGGCCGATGTGGCGCTCGGGGACTTCCGGCACGGCGGGCCCTACGACCTGGAGCTCCCGCCGGAGCGTGTCCCGAGCGGACCGCGGGCGCGCGGGGTCTACGAGGTGGTCGCCTCGCTGGTGGACGGGGCCGGCCGGGTGCTCGACCGGCGCGACTATCGTTTCGAGGTCAAGAAGGACTGGGAACCGCCCCTCGCCTGACGGTTCCGGGCCCCTGGTCCCGTCTCAGACGCGGTACGCCCGCCAGTCCACGATGCTCATGGCGGCGCCCGCCGCCTCCTGGCCCCGGCAGTGGGCACGATGACGGCTCGCGATGCCGTCGAGGTCGAGGTGGCGCCCGAACACGGGCCGTGCGGCGAGGCGTTGGGCGTACGCCCAGAGCGCGGGATGGTCCGCGACTCGGTCCATGGCGCCGGCGTCCAGATGCCAGCGGTGCACGGTGTCCAGCTGCAGGAGCGTCACCCAGACATGCACGTCGGCGGCGGTGATCTCGTCGCCGAGCACGTACGTCTGCCGCTCCAGCCTCCTTTCGAGCCGACCGAGCGCGGCGAAGAGCACGGCGAGCGGGTCCCGGTGCGCGGCCAGGTCGTCGAGGCCCAGCTCGCCGGCGCGCTGCGCGGCGCGGTTGACGCTGCGCTCGCACAGGTCGCCGATCGCCTCGATCTCGGACTCGCGCCCGGACGGGAGCAGTTCGGGGCCGGTGCCGCGGAACCTCAGCGCCAGGTCGCGCAGGATGTCGGGGACATGGGTGCTCACGATCCGGCCGGTCCAGCCGTCGCTGAGCACGGGGGCGACGGCAGGCCCGGCGTACTGATGGGCACTGGCCTCGTAGAGCGGGCGCAGCGTGGCGTAGCCGCCGCCGGGTGTGTCGGGGGTGGCGGGCAGCAGGGTCAGGGGAAGCGTGTGCTGGAGTCCGAGCAGGCTGTGGGTGACGGCGACGCGCAGACAGCTGGGGCAGGAGAGCGCGAGATGCAGCCGGTAGCGGTGCGGAACGGCGTAGTGACCGCTGCGTACGTCGCAGCCGATCCGGCCACGGAAGACGGGCGTGACGACGGAGGGGATGACGGACATGCTTCTCCCTGAGGGTGCTCGGTGCTGGGTCACGACGGCGCGCCATCGACACGCTCGGAGGCAGCAGAGATACGGGAAGGAGGAGAACGGGGCGCTGCGGAAGGGCCGCAGGCTCAGAGCGCGGAGGGGGCAGCGGCGCCGGTGTGCCCGGGGCGCACACGACTCGCCGCACTGCACACGCGCAGGAGATCGATGTGGCGGCGCGAGGTCAGGGGCAGGGAGCGGGGCAGCCGGACGGTGCGAGCCGCGTCCCTTCCCGCCGTGAGCCCCATGGTTCCCTACCTGTTCGCTCGGATTCCCGTCCTCGAGTGTCGAGGTGGCCACGGCCCACGTCAAGGGTGCGGACCGCTCCGAGACCCGCGCTCGCCGGCGTGCGAACCCGGTCACCGCGGTGGGGAATAATGCGAGGCATGCGCATCTCAGCCAGGGCCGACTACGCGGTGCGTGCCGCACTTCAGCTCGCCGCCGCCCAGGACGCGGGGCCGCTGAAGGCGGAGGCGATCGCGGAGGTCCAGGACATCTCCCACAAGTTCCTCGAGGGGATCCTCGGCGACATGCGCCGTGGAGGTCTGGTGCTGAGCCAGCGAGGAGGGAACGGCGGGTACTGGCTGGCCAGGCCGGCCGACACGATCTCCATCGCGGACGTGATCCGCTGCGTGGACGGCCCGCTGGTGTCGGTTCGCGGCGTGCGCCCTCCGGAGCTGTCGTACACGGGACCGGCCGAGTCGCTGCTCACGCTGTGGATCGCGCTGCGGGCGAATGTGCGCCAGGTGCTGGACGGGGTGTCGCTGGCGGACGTCGCCGCGGCGAAGCTGCCCGCGGAGATCACCGAGCTGGCGGAGGACCCGGAAGCGTGGACCAACCCCTGACCTGCGTCTGATCGGCGGGCACATACGAGCCGGTCTCGATGGGCGAGACCCGGCTGTCCACCATGCGAACGCCCCTTGGGGCCTCCGTCACCCCTCTGCAAGTATCCCTACTATTCCAGTGGGAATACTAGGGATTATGTGAGGTGACGTGAGAACGCCGAAGAAGTCAGCGATACGGCCCACCTCCGGACCGGCCGGTCGCCCGGCCGACGACGAGATCTGGCCCCGTGTCACCCGGGAGCTCGCCGACGACCTCGCGGTCGACGCGCCCGCCAGGGACCGGGCCGGCAAAGCCCCCTTCGACGAAGTGGCAAGGCTCAGGGAAGCCGGACTGCCGGCGCTGCTCACCCCACCGGGGCCGAGCCGCCGCGGAGCCGACTGGCAGGCCGCCTGTGCGGTGATCCGCGAGATCTCGGCGGCGGACAGCTCGATCGGCGAACTCCTCGCCCATCACTACGTGCTGTCCTGGACCGCGCGATTCCTGTCGGGAGGCGCCGCGACTTCGAACGCTCCCGAGACCCTGGAGAACCGCACGACGCAGGAGCGATGGCTGCTCGCCGGCGCCATCGAACCGTCCCGTACCACCGGCCGACCCGAGCCGACCCTCACACCCGTCGACGGTGGTTATGTCCTCGAAGGGCGCCGGTCGTTCGCCTCCGGCGTCACCGTCGCCGACCGGCTGATCGTGGGAGCGCGGTGTACGGGGACGAGCGAGGTCATGGTCGCGCTGGTGGATCCCGCGAACCCCGCGGTGTTCACCGAGTCCGGAACCGACCGGATCGGCCAACGCCTCGCCGGCGCCGGAACCGTGATTTTCGATCAGGTCCTGGTGAACCCCCGGGACATCCTGGGCGCTCTCCCCGGCGACGAGCACGCCGTGGCCCCCTTCACGGCGCTGGCCCCGCTCGCCCTGCGACTGCTCCTGGTCCATGTCGGCCTCGGTATCGCCGAAGGAGCGCTCGCGGAGGCCCGGGACATCAGCCGGGCCACCCAGGCCGCACCACCGCAGATCGACGACTACCCGCTCGGTGACGGGGAGGACCCGTATCTGCTCCTGGCTTACGGGGAGTTGGCCACGGCCGCGCACACCGCCGCGGCGGTCGTCGAGCGAGCGACGGAGGCCCTGGCGCACGGGCTGCTGGCGGAGCGGTCGCTCGGCGTGGAGGAACGGGCCGACATCGCCGTGCTGGTCGCCGCGGCCGAGGCCGTGACCAGTCGATCCGCGGTCCAGATCACCACACGGATACTCGAACTCGTCTCCGGCGCCGCCGGCGGCGGACCTGACTTCGACCGCTTCTGGCGCAACGCCCGTGCCCTCACGGCGAGTTCGTCCGCGTCCCACCGTCTTCGCGACATCGGCGACCACTACCTCAACGGCACCCACCCGCGGCTCACCCTGCGGGCGTGAGCCGCGGATCCCAGGGCGGCGGTTCGCGCACACGACCGCACGACGGCGGCCGACCGTCCTGGCCGGCCTCGCCTCCGTCGCGTCATCGCGGCGTCGCGGGGGGGCCTGCTGTTCAGAGGCAGGCAGGACCGACCGCCGCCCGGTGCGACGGGTCGGACGACCCCAGCGGCCTCCTCGCGATCGGACCCGGTGAGCGGAGGCGGCGGGTCCGGGACCGACGTACCGTCATGGCGGGACGTCCGGCCCTCTCGTCGCGTGGTCGGCGGTCCCACGCTGGACGGGAGAGGGGCCGGTCGACGGGCCGGTCCCGTCACCGAGGGACGGAGTCACCCGATGAGCCGAGAGATCGTCGCAGGAGTGGACGGTTCGCCCGAGAGTCTCGCGGCGGCCGACTGGGCCGCCCGCGAGGCGCGACGCCGGCACCTGCCCCTGCGTCTGGTCCACGCCTGGCGGTGGGAGCCCCTGGACATCCCGCTCGAACAGGACCGGCCGAGCCAGGAACGGACGGCCGACGACGTCCTGCGGAGGGCGGAGTCGACGATCGCCGAGCGGCATCCCGGTCTCCCCCTCACCGCCGAGGTGGTGCAGGACACCCCGGTCGCCGCGCTGCTGAGCACAGAGGAGCGGGCGGAGATGCTGGTCATCGGCTCGCGCGGGTACGGGGCGGTGGCCGGCTTCCTGCTCGGCTCCTACGGTCAGCAGATCATCGCGGGCGCCCACCGGCCGGTGGTGGCGGTGCGTTCGCGGGACGGCGCGGGCGGCGGCGACCCCGAGGGCGGGGTGATCGTCGTGGGTCAGCTCGGCTCGGCGGAGGACAGCGCGCCGGCGCTGGGCTTCGCGTTCGAGACGGCGGCGGCCCGCGGCGCGTCGGTCCGCGCGGTACGGGCGTGGAGCCTGCCGCCGCTCTACGCCTACAGCCCGACCTCCTCGGCGCTGGCTCGCGCCGACGAGGCCGGCGGTCTGGTCCCGTACGAGGAGCAGGCGTTGCGCGAGGCGCTGGCGCCCTGGCGGGAGCGGTTCCCCGAGGTGCGGGTCACCGAGCACGTGGAGATCGGCAGCGCGGGACAGGTACTGCTCGGCTCCTCGGGCGACGCACGGCTCCTGGTGGTCGGGCGGCGGGCACGGCGCAGGGTGATCGGGTCCCGGATCGGTTCGGTCGCCCATGCGGCGCTGCACCTGGCTCCGTGTCCGGTGGTGGTCGTACCGCACGAGTGAGTTGGGGGTACACCGCGTTGACGAGGCGTGTCGACGCGTGGGGGGCCGGAAAGGGTTATGTCCGTCGCCCCGGCGGCTCTCCCTCGTGCCGGACGGCCCGGTGGACTCGGAGAAGAGAGCGGAGCCCATGCAGCACCACGACGAGCACAGCCCCGACGAACGGCGGACGAACGGCGGCGGCAGGCACCGCAGAGGACGGGTGACGGGACGTCGCGCGCGCCGCGCGCCGTCCTTCCGTACCGCCGTGACCGTCGCGGGTACGGCGACGGCCGTCCTCACCGTGGCGGCGGGAGCGTACGTCGCGTCCCTGGGCTCGCCGAAGGGTGCGGGCACCCGCCCGGACACGGTCGCCCTGTCGCAGGTGGCGCCCCTGGCCGAGGGGGCCGTACCGTCGGCCGCCCCTTCGTCCGCGCCCCCGGAACGGACCCCGTCCACCGCACCGCCCGCTCCTCGGGTCTCCTCGTCCTCCTCTCCGTCACCGGCCGCGCCCGCGTCGGCCTCGCCGTCGGCCTCCGCGCCGCCGTCCACACCTGCCGCCCCGGGCCCGACACCGGCGCAGCCCAAGGCCGCGGCGCCCGGCCCGATCGAAGCGGTGGCACCCGTCGTCGGGAAGGTGGTCCAGTACGTCGACCAGATCGTGTCGCTGGCCAACGCCGAGCGCGAGAAGGCGGGTTGTTCACCGCTCCGCTCCGACGGCCGGCTGCGGAGCGCGGCCCAGGCGCATGCGGACGACATGGCGGAACGCGACTACTACGAGCACACCAGCCCCGAGGGGCGGGACGCGGGCGACCGGATCACGGCCGCCGGGTACGCGTGGTCCAGCTGGGCCGAGAACATCCACCGCGGCCCGAAGAGCCCCACGGCGGCGATGGAGGACTGGATGAACAGCGACGGACACCGGCGCAACATCCTCAACTGCTCGTTCAAGGACATCGGTGTCGGGGTGAAGCTGACCTCCAACGGACCTTGGTGGGTACAGAACTTCGGCACCGGCCGCTGACCGGGTCCGCGCCTCGGCGGGGTACGGGTTCAGGAGGCGGGCGAGGCCAGCTTCTGCACCCACACCGTGCCGTCGGGGCCGGACACGGCGGCGACGCCCGTGTGCTTGTAGCGGCAGTTGAGCATGTTCTCCTGGTGCATCGCGCCGTCCATCCAGCCGTCGAAGACGTCGGACGGGTCGGATCCACCGCGTGCCAGGTTCTCGGCCCAGGCGGACCAGGCGTAGCCGGCCGCGGAGATCCGCGCGTCGGCGAACTCGCCCTCGGGGCTGCTGTGCGCGTAGTAGCCACGGCGGACCATGTCCCGGGCGTACTTCCGGGCGGCCTCGGCGAGTCGGGGGTCCTGCCGGAGCGGCGCGCAACCCGCTTCCGCGCGGCGCTGGTTGACCAGTCGGGTCAGCCGCTCCTCGACGGTCGGGGGCGGGGTCGGCCTGGGGGTGGGCGAGGCGGAGGTCGGACGCGGCGTGGGTGCCGCCGTCGACGTCTGTACGGCGCTCGGTGACGGGGGCGGTGCCGCGGCGGGCGTGGCCGGTGCGGGCCGGCGGGCCTCGGGCTCCGACGGCACGAGCAGAATGAGCCCGCCGAGGACGCCGACGGCGACCGCCCCGGCGACGACGGACCGGCGTATGCCCGACCCGCCGCGGCTCGCTGCGTGCGCGGGGCCCGAGGACCCGATGTCGCCGAAGCCACCGCCTCCGTCGCCGGGACCGTCGGCACGGGTGGCTCCCACCCCCGTCTCGCCCCCCGCGTACGACTCCGGTCCGACCGCGTCACCGCCGAGCCCCGGCTCGTGGCCCGGCCAGAGCCCGTCACCACCGGGCACCGCTCCCGGATCCGTCGGCGCTCCCCCGTACGGCGCCGGGTCGGGACCCGGCCCGGTCTGCCCCGCGCCCCAGTCGTGCCCCGCGCCGTCCGGGGAGTGCCCCGCCCAGGCGGCCGCCTCGATATCGGGCCGTGTCGCCGCCCAGGCCAGCAGCGGTGGCACCAGGCCGAGGCCGACCAGGAGCCCCTCGGCGGGGGCCAGGCCCGAGCGGGCGCGGCCGCAGGTGGCGCAGGTCGTCACATGACGGGCTATGCGTTTGCGCCAGATCGGTGCCGGATGCCCGTCCCAGCCGACGGTCACACCGAGCAGTTCCGCGCAGGGGGGCCGGGTGGCGAGGGCACGGACGACGGCCCGGCCGGTCTCCAGCCGCTCCTTCATCCGCTGGACACGGACCGCCGCATGCGCCGGGGGAACGGCCAGGGCGTCGGCGAGCTCCGCACGGCTCAGTTCACCGGCGGCCTCCAGCCACCACAGGGCGAGGAGTTCGCGGTCGCTCTCGTCGAGCCAGCGGGTCGCCTCGGCGACCTCGCGCCGCTGCCCGGAGAGGCCGAGTCGCAGAATGGTGAGGTCGACGAAGTCTCCGCCGGGGTCGGCGAGCTCGGCGGCCCGGTCGAGGCCGGGCACGGGCCCGGTCTGCCGCTCGCGCCAGCGCCGGCGGATCTGGTTCATCGCGATCGCGATGAGCCAGGACCGGAAGCGTTCGGGGTCGCGCAGCCCGGGGAGGCCGTCCAGGGCCCGGAACATCGTCTCCTGCACGACGTCGTCGACGTCGGCGTGGCCGTCGAGCGCGCGGCCGACGATGTTGTAGACGAGCGGAAGGTACGCGCGTATCAGCCGTTCACCGGCGTGGGGGTCTCCGGCCACGGCCGCGTCCACCAGTGCGGCCGTGCCGCGCTCGTCGCTGTGCATCCTGCCTGCTCCCTCGTGCCTGGGTCTGTCCGTCCCCGTGATGAGGAGACCCCTGGGCGCGGGCGGGATAACACTTCGCGCCGATGTTTTATACCGGTGGGTGCGGAAGATACGGCACGGTGGCCGCGTTCCCCGCCCGTACGGCCTCGACCGCGGCCTCGTGGAGGTCGCGGCTCTCCAGCTCGCTGGCGCACGGTACAGGACTGCCCGACATCGTGAACCAGTCGGACGCGCCGCTGTACTGCACGGCAACACGCGCTTCGCCATCTGCCCAGGTGGTGTGCACGGTCAGGTCGCCCGTGACCGCACCGACTTCCTCGGTGAGCACGCCACCGCGCCCGGTGTAGACGCCGGGGGTCGTCCATGATGCCCAGCTCATCCATCCAGGTTCACACCCGGATGCCACATCCGCCACCGACGGGACGAGCCCTGTCCGCGGGACCCCGCGCCACCTACGGGACCGCCCCGGCCGGAGGGACTCCGGCCGGGGCGGAACAGCTGTCGCGCCGGGATCAGGCGAGGGACGCGATGGCCTCGTTGAAGGTGGCGGACGGGCGCATCACGGCCGCGGCCTTGGCCGGGTCGGGCTGGTAGTAGCCGCCGATCTCGGCCGGGGAGCCCTGGACCGCGTTGAGCTCGGAGACGATGGTCTCCTCCTGCTCGGTCAGGGTCTTGGCGAGGCCGGCGAAGGCCTCCGCGAGCTGCGCGTCGTCGGTCTGCTTGGCCAGCTCCTGGGCCCAGTACAGGGCCAGGTAGAAGTGGCTGCCGCGGTTGTCGATACCACCGACGCGACGGGTCGGCGACTTGTCCTCGTTGAGGAAGGTGCCGGTGGCGCGGTCGAGGGTGTCGGCGAGGACCTGGGCGCGGGCGTTGTCCGTGGTGGTCGCCAGGTGCTCGAAGCTGGCGGCCAGGGCGAAGAACTCGCCGAGGGAGTCCCAGCGGAGGTAGTTCTCCTTGACCAGCTGCTGGACGTGCTTCGGGGCGGAGCCGCCGGCGCCCGTCTCGAACAGGCCGCCGCCGGCCATCAGCGGGACGACCGAGAGCATCTTGGCGCTGGTGCCCAGCTCCAGGATCGGGAAGAGGTCGGTCAGGTAGTCACGCAGCACGTTGCCGGTCACCGAGATGGTGTCCTCGCCGCGGCGGATGCGCTCCAGGGAGAACGCGGTGGCGTCGACCGGGGCGAGGATCTTGATCTCCAGGCCCTCGGTGTCGTGCTCGGGCAGGTACTGCTCGACCTTGGCGATCAGCTGGGCGTCGTGCGCGCGGGTCTCGTCCAGCCAGAAGACGGCCGGAGAGCCGGTGGCGCGGGCGCGGGTGACGGCGAGCTTGACCCAGTCCTGGACGGGCAGGTCCTTGGTCTGGCAGGCGCGGAAGATGTCGCCCTCGGCGACCTCCTGCTCCAGGACGACGTTACCGGCGGCGTCGACGAGCCGGACGGTGCCGGCCGCGGCGATCTCGAAGGTCTTGTCGTGGGAGCCGTACTCCTCGGCCTTCTGTGCCATCAGACCGACGTTGGGTACGGAGCCCATGGTCGACGGGTCGAACGCGCCGTGGGCGCGGCAGTCGTCGATGACGGCCTGGTACACACCGGAGTAGCTGCTGTCCGGGAGGACGGCGAGGGTGTCGGCCTCCTGGCCGTCCGGGCCCCACATGTGGCCGGAGGTGCGGATCATGGCCGGCATCGAGGCGTCGACGATGACGTCGGACGGCACGTGCAGGTTGGTGATGCCCTTGTCGGAGTCGACCATGGCGAGGGCCGGGCCCTCGGCGAGCTCGGCGTCGAAGGACGCCTTGATCTCGGCGCCGTTCGGGAGGGCGGCCAGGCCGTTGAGGATCCCGCCGAGGCCGTCGTTCGGGGAGAGGCCGGCGGCGGCGAGCGCCGCGCCGTGGGCCGCGAAGGTCTTCGGGAAGAAGGCGCGGACCACGTGGCCGAAGACGATCGGGTCGGAGACCTTCATCATCGTGGCCTTGAGGTGCACGGAGAACAGGACGTCCTCGGCCTTGGCTCGGGCGATCTGCTCGCCGAGGAAGGTGCGCAGGGCGGCGACGTGCATGACGGAGGCGTCGACGACCTCACCGGCGAGGACGGGGACCGACTCGCGCAGGACGGTGGTGGTGCCGTCGGCGGCGACGTGCTCGATGCGCAGCGTGCCGGCCTCGGAGACGGTCGCGGACTTCTCGGTGGAGCGGAAGTCGTTCTGGCCCATGGTGGCGACGTTGGTCTTCGAGTCCGAGGACCAGGCGCCCATGCGGTGCGGGTGCGTCTTGGCGTAGTTCTTGACCGAGCCGGGGGCGCGGCGGTCGGAGTTGCCCTCGCGCAGGACCGGGTTGACGGCGCTGCCCTTGACCTTGTCGTAGCGGGCGCGGACGTCCTTGTCCTCGTCGGTCTGCGGGTCGTCCGGGTAGTCCGGGAGGGCGTAGCCCTGCGCCTGGAGCTCGGCGATCGCGGCCTTCAGCTGCGGGATGGACGCCGAGACGTTCGGCAGCTTGATGATGTTGGCGCCGGGCGTCTTGGCCAGCGCGCCGAGCTCGGCGAGCGCGTCGTCGATGCGCTGACCCTCGTCGAGACGCTCGGGGAAGCCGGCGATGATGCGTCCCGCCAGGGAGATGTCACGGGTCTCGACATTGACCCCGGCCGTCGAGGCGTAGGCCTGGATCACGGGCAGGAACGAGTACGTCGCCAGGGCGGGCGCCTCGTCAGTGTGGGTGTAGATGATGGTCGAGTCAGTCACCGGGTGTGCTCCGCTCCACGTCTGCGTCTGCGAGATTGCTCGACATCAAGATATCTCGTGATCCGCCTCGGTGGGAAAGGGCCCTGCCTCCTCCGCGGGAACGATGGTGCCTGTGAGGCGGTACGGAGTGGGGATCGCGTCGAGGTCGACATGGCGCAGCAGGGCGAGCAGCACCAGCGTGGCCGCGGCGCTCGCACCGGCGGCGAGACCCTGTCCGGCCTGGTAGGCGACGTGCGGGAGGTTCGGGTCGGTGGCTTCCAGGACGAACATGGAGTCGACGAGCAGGACGATGCCGACGCCGAGCCCGCCGACGGCGGCGATGCCGAGGGGGACGATCACGAAGACGGTGCGCAGCGGGAAGCGGCGCGAGCGCGCGGGGCCCACCTTGCCGCGGCGGGCGAGGAGCGCGACGAGCCCGCAGGCCACGGCGAGGACGAGCAGGTCGGCGCCGATCGTGTCGCTGGGCCGGTGCCATCCGGCGGCCACGGTGTACGCGCCCACGGCCGTCGCCCACAGGGCGCACAGGCCCACGGCGAGGCCGCGCGCCCGGTACGGGACGACGAGGGCGAGGCCGAACATCACGCTCATCGCGACCGTGGTGTGTCCGCTCGGGAAGCTGTTGTGCGTGAGGTACGCGGGCGCATGCGCCAGGTCCGGGCGGGCGAGGACGTAGCCCTTGAGCACCTCGGCCAGGAAGAGGGAGACGCCGACGGTGCCGAGGGCGACGAGTGTGAGCGCGTACCGCCGACGCAGCATCCCGATGACGGTCAGGACCAGCATGGCGACGGCGAGGGAGTAGACCGTGATGTGCTGCAGGGTGCGGTCCGCCGCGTGGGCGGCGGCCAGCGTCTCGTCGGTGAGCCGGCCGGTGAGCACGGCGTTCTCCCAGCGCTGGCCGGTGGCGGTCAGCACGAGACCGGCGTAGACGACCGCGAGCAGCAGGACCGCGGCGAGGCAGGCGCGCTGCATCCTTTTACGTACCCGGGCGCTGAAGGAGTCGGCCGCTTCACCGGCGATGTTGGCGTACCACCAGGTGCCGGTCTCCAGCGACTGCGTTCTGCCGTCGGCACGGAGCCTGTCGTAGGGAGCCATGCTCCGATTCGAACCCGGCGGGGTCCGGTGCGCCTGTTGTGCGCACCCGAACGAATCGCCGAGCGGTCGTGCCGGGCCCGGTGGACCGATGGTCCGCCCCTCGGCCCGCGGTCCTCCCGATCATGATCGAGCCCCCAGATCTCGGCAGGGTCATGCCACGGCGGAGCGCCCCGACGTCGAACGATCGTGTTTGCGCGTTCCGAACAGGGTGAACGCCGTGTTCACCAGAGCGACATGGCTGAGAGCCTGGGGTACGTTGCCCAACTGGCGGCCGGCGTGGGGATCCCATTCCTCGGCGAGCAGCCCGACGTCGTTGCGGATGTCCAGGACCCGCTCGAAGACCGTCCGCGCCTCGGACTGGCGCCCCGTCATCGAGAGGGCGTCCGCGTACCAGAACGTGCAGGCCAGGAAGGCCCCTTCGGCTCCGTCGAGACCGTCCACCTCGTGGACCTCACCGTTGTTCACGTCCGCGTACCGGCGCGTGAAACCGCGGTCGTCGAGGCGGCCCATGGCCCGGACGGTGCTCAGGACGCGTGGGTCGGTCGGGGGGAGGAAGCCGAGCCGGGGTATCAGCAGCGCGGTCGCGTCGATCCGCCGGGCCCCGTAGTACTGCACGAACGACTGCTGCTCGTCGCTCCAGCCGCGGGCGCACACCTCGTCGCGCAGAGCGCGGCGCAGGGCCTGCCAGCGTCGGACGGAGCTGCGCAGACCGGCGACGCGGGCGAGCCGTAGCGCCCGGTCGGCCGCGACCCAGGCCATGATCTTGGAGTGGACGAAGTGGCGGCGCGGGCCGCGCACCTCCCAGATGCCCTCGTCGGGGTCCTTCCAGCGCTTCTCCACGTACTCGAGGAGCGAGGCCATCAGGCTCCAGACGTGCGGGTCGATGGACACTCCGGCGCGGACCGCGGAGTAGATGGTGCCCAACACCTCTCCGTAGATGTCCAGTTGGAACTGATCGACGGCCGCGTTGCCGAAGCGGACCGGGCGGGAGCCCTCGTAGCCGGGCAGCCAGTCGGCGTTCACCTCGGGGAGGTTGCGCTGTCCTGCGACGCCGTAGAGCGGCTGCAGATCCGCAGGATCGCCGGCGACGGCGCGGACGAGCCAGTCCTTCCAGGCGAGCGCCTCGCGGTCGTATCCACTGCGCAACAGACAGGAGAGGGTGAACGTGGAATCCCGGAGCCAACAGAATCGGTAGTCCCAATTCCGTTGCCCTCCTATGCATTCGGGAAGCGATGCGGTGGCCGCGGCGACGACTCCGCCGGTCGGTTCGTAGGTGAGGGCCTTGAGGGTGACGAGTGATCTGATGACCGCTTCGCGATACGGTCCGTCGTAGCGGAGATTCGAGGCCCATTCGTCCCAGTAGGCGAGCGTCCGCTCCAATTCCGCCGTCACGTCGGGCGCGGGGCCCGGTTCGGAATGGGAGGGGCTCCAGCCGAGGGCGAAGGAGACGCGCTGACCTGCCGTCACCGAGAGGTCCAGCGAGGTGCATTCGTCGGTGACGGTGATCTCGGCGCCCGGACCGCAGCGCAGATACGCCGCGTCAGGTCCCGCCACGATGGCGACCGTACGCCGGTCCACCGGGCGCGACCAGGGCACGACGCTGCCGTGGTTGAAGCGCAGCCGCAACTCCCCGTGCACGTCGACCCGTCCCGCCAGCCCCTCGACCAACCGGATGATCTGCGGGGTCCGCTGACGGGGCGGCATGAAGTCCGTGATGCGCACGGCTCCGGAGACGGATTCCCAGACGGATTCCAGTACGAGCGAGTCGTTCTTGTAACTCCGGCGATTACAGGGGAGATTCCCCACCGGCGCGAGACTCCACTGCCCGTGGGACTCGTCACCCAGGATCGCGGCGAAACAGGCGGGTGAGTCGAAGCGCGGCGCACACCACCAGTCGACAGCACCGTCCGTACCGATGAGAGCTGCCGTCTCCAGATCACCGATGAGGGCGTAGTCCTCAATTCGCCCTGCCATGAACGGATTGTAATACCGTGGAGGGAAGGTAGCGCGAACGGAGTTCGATGAATTCCCACTCGCCCGCATAACGAACGGTCCGGACGGGACCGATTCCAGAAAGCCGTACCGATGGGTAAGGGTCCGCATCCGCTGCGCCGGTCGACCGACCATCCGCCGGAGGCCGCCGGCCGCACGGCGAGCGTGGTCGTCCCGGTGCGTCCCGGAGACCGCGACGCCGGCTGGCTGCTCGACCAGATTCCGGCCGCCGTCCGGGAAGTCGTACTGGTGGGAAGCGCGTCCGGCGCCACGGAGATCGACACCGGAGCGGAGACACGAGCGACGGTCCACGGCGCCGTGACCGTGCGCAGGCTGGGGCCGTGGAACTGCGAGGCGGGCGACATCCCCCACGCGGGGCTCCTCGCCGCCACCGGCGAGCACATCGTGCTGATGGGCGCGGACGGCACCATGTCCCCGAAGGAGATCCCGCACTACCTGCACTACCTGGACAGCGGGTACGACTTCGTGAAGGGTTCGCGCTTCATCGCCGGGGGCGACTTCGCCGACTATCCGCTGCTGCGGCGCCTGGGACACAGCGCCCTGCTCCGCGTCGCCAGGCAGTTGTACGGTCAACATCTGACCGACCTGTGGTACGGCTTCTGCGCCTTCCGCCGGGGCTTCGTCGACCTGCTGGAGCTGCGCGAGGGCGGGGTCGAGCTCGGTCCCGAACTGGTCACCCACGCCCTGCACTACGGGCTGCGCATCGCCGAGGTCCCCAGCCTGGAACTGCCCCGCCATCACGGCCCGTCGCATGCCCGCACGGTCCACGACGGCGCGCGCATCCTGGGCCGGCTGCTCGACGAGCGCCCCCACAACGCGCTGCACCGTCTGGCACCGACCCCGCGCCCCGGGAAACACGCAGAACAGGCGCGTGGCGCTTGACGAATCAGATACCGGATGCTAACGGTTGAAGTCAGGCATTTCGCACACTAGGTAGGCCCTCGGCAGGGTCGGTTGCCGGAAGAAGCTCATCGTGACTTCACTCCACCTCAGCCGAACACCGGCGGCACCCGCTCCGCATCCACTGCGACGGGTGACCGACTGGCCCACTGCCGAGTCCCGACGCCGCAGCCCGCGCGTCGCGCGCCGCCGTTCGACCGCCCACCCCGCGCGGCGGGCCTCCGACCGGCTCCTCCCCGCGGTCAGGACGTGCCATGTCGCCGTCCGCAGGCCGCGCACCACGGCCCGGCGGCGTCGTTCCCGTACCGTCCGCGCCCGCTCCGCGCACAACCGAAGCGGCAGCGGCTCACACGGCTCTCCCTCGGAACCCGCCGGACACCCCGGACCCGCGGACGGGCAGGCTGACCTGCTGATCAGGGCCCTGCCCGTGCTGCTGCGCAACGCGCCCGACTTCAGGGGTGGGATCCGGCCATGACGACCGTCGGCCCCGTCGCCATGCGCGCGCCCGTCCTCCACGACGAGGTCACGGCGGCGCTGGGGGCACGCCGGCTCGCTACCGCGGTGGTCGCCGGTCTCGCGCTCGGAGCGCTGAGCCTGCTGGTGACCCTCTCGCAGGCGGTGAACGACCACGCGGCGCCGCGTCCGCTGCTCGTCGGGGTGCTCGGTTACGTGCCCGGCCTGACGGCCGGCTGGGTCGCCGGCGGCGTGCCGGGGATGGCGATCGGCGGGGTGTGCGGGACGGTGGTCGCTCTGGGCGTCCTGCTCATCCGCGAGGCGGGCCGTCATGGGTCCGCCGAGCACGCCGATGCGCCGAGCGCCGCCGTGCTCCGTTCCCTCCGCCGCGGCGGCGCCCTCGCCCCCGGCGGGAACGGGCAGGGCCGGACCGTGGCGGACGGGACAGGGCCGGACGAGACGGACCCCGGCTGGGACACCGGCCAGAACCCCGAACGAGCCCTCCGCCTGCTCGTCGACGCCGTCTGGCGGGGCGACGTCCGGCCGGCGTCCGACGAAGAGCTTCGGGCCGCGCTCGCCGTCGCCCGGACCAACCGGGTCGAGGGCCGGCTCGCGCGGGCCTACCCCCGTCAACTGGCAACGACGCTCGACGCGGTGAGCGAGGCCACCCACCGCTTCCGGCGCAACCTCGTCGAGTCGACGGACCGGCTGGGCGCGGCTGACATCCCCACGGTGCTCATCAAGACCGACCCGTCCGAGGATCTCGCGCACGGAGACATCGACCTGGTCGTCCCCACGGACCGCTGGAAGGCCGCCCAGGAGGCGCTCAGGGGCTGGTACGTGGAGCGGTCGACGCACTGGCTGGAGCGGTCCACCTCGGTTCTCCTCGAGCCGCCCGACGGCCCCTCGGCCCAGCTGCACACCTCGGTGGCCTGGCACGGTGTCGCGGTCATGGCGACGGACCGGCTCTTCGCCCACGCCGTCCCCGACCACGACGGCCGTGCCTGGCTCGTTCCCTGCCCAGCCGACCGGCTCAGGATCCGGCTGGCCCACGGGCTGTTCCGGAACCAGTCGCTCGACCTGTCCGAACTCCTCGCGCTGCGCGAGCTGCTGGCTCCCGACGTCGTGGCCGAGGCGCGCGCCCAGATCGCCCGGGAGGGCTGGTCCGCCGGTGGAGACCGGGCCCTGGACCTCGCGACCGAGGCGATGGCCGCGCTCGGACGGGGCGAACTCGTACGGCTCCCCCTGCCGCTGCCCGTCACGACGTCGCTGCGCACCGGCGTGGAGCACGCCGGCCATCTGCTGACCCACGGGCGGGCCTCCGCGGCGGCCCGCGAGGTCGCTCTGCGGGTGCCGCTCGCCGTCCACGAGCGACTGCGGAGGCGCACCCCATGAACGCGGCGCGGCCTCTCCTGATCGCGGTGTCCGGCCCCGACGGCGCGAGCAGGTCCTCGCTGGTCCGGCGCCTGGCCGGGCTGCTGCGGCAGCGCGGCTTCGCGGTGACCACGCTCGACTGCCACGGCTGCTTCCTGTGCCGTGGGTTCGACTCTCCTCCACGGGTGAGGGATGCGGAGGAGACGGCACGGCGCCCTGACGATCCCACGCGCCGGGGATCGCGGGCGCGCCGTGCCCACGCCCTGATCCACGCCGGGGACACGTCCGTACGGACCCGCGCCACGCGTCGGGCGCTGTCGGCACGCTCTCCGGGCCGTCCGGCCGTCGTCCTGACGGACGGCGGGCCGCTGGACGGGCTGGTCGCGTTCGGCTTCCCGCCTGGGCAACGGGCCTCGGAGCGCTTCGCCCGGCTCGTCCGCCGCCACGATCTGACCCTGCTCGTGGAGACCGCGCCGACGGCGGCGCGGGAACGCGGCCGGGAGTTCGCGGCCGGCTCGCCGGCCGTCCGGTGGGCGTGTTACCGCGCCTGGGCCTCGCGCCTGCCCCGGGTGGTACGGCTCGACGGCGAGCGTGCGCCGTCGCGGGTCTCGGCCGAGGCGCTGGAGCGGGTGCTCGACACCGTACGGACACGACGTCTTCCGGACAGCGGGGAGGACATGGGCCCGGCACGGCGGAAGCGGATCGTCGTCTCGATCTACGACGACGCGGGCAAAACCGACAACCGGGGCGATGGCGCCCTGGTGGTCGAGAAGGTCGCCCGGCGACTGTCGGACGACTTCGATGTGACGGTGGTGACGGCCGGCAGACGCGGTGTCTCACTGCGCCGTGACGGCATCCGGTACGTCTCCCTCCCGGTCCGCTGGGCCGGTCCGCGCGCCGGGCAGGTGCTCTTCCTGACGCTGCTCCCCTTCCTGGCCCGCAGACTTCCCCACGACGCCTGGCTGGAGAACTTCACACCCCCGTTCTCGACGAGCTTCCTGCCGCTGTTCTCCCGCGCGCCGGTCGTCGGGATCGATCAGGGCCGCAGCGCCGAGGCGCTGTGGCGCCGCTACCACATCCCGTTCTTCCTGGTGGAGCGGCTCGGGCTGCGCTGCTACCGGCACATCGTGGTGATGAACGAGGCGGACGCCTCCGCCGTCCGGAGGCTCAGCCCCCGGGCGGACGTCCAGGTCATCGCCAACGGAGTCGAGCAGCGGCAGATCGACGACGCCCGGATCGGAGCGGGCGACTACATCCTCTTCCTGGGGCGGATCGACACCTGGGCCAAGGGGCTCGACCTGCTCCTGGAGGCGTACCGGCGGAGCCGTCCGCCTCTGCCCCTGCTGCTGGTGGGCAGTGGTACGCAGGCGGAGGAACGCAAGCTGGCGGCGCTGCTCGCCGCGCACCCGAGCAGCGTCCGCTGGGTGGGGTTCGCCGGGGAAGCACGCAAGCGGGACCTCCTGCGGAACTGTGCCTTCCTGGTCATGCCGTCGCGCCACGAGACCTTCGGCCTGGTGGCCCTCGAAGGCATGTCGTACGGGAAGCCGATCCTCCACTTCGATCTGCCCGCGCTGCGGTGGATGCGCGACGGAGGCGATGTCGCCGTGCCGCCGTTCGACGCCGTCGCGCTGGGCGACCGGATGCGGATGCTGGCCTCCGACGAGCGGGCGCGGCGCGCGCTCGGGCGGCAGGCCGGTCAGGCGGCACAGCACTACACATGGGACGAGATGACGGGCCGGTACCTGGCTCTGACGCGTCGTCTGGTGGACGGTTCCGTCCGCGGGCGGCGGCCGAGGAAGGACAGGAGGGGCGAGCCATGGCCGACGACCAACTGACCACCGCGACCGCGTCGGGCCACCAGTCGGTCGTCCCGTCGCCGCGCCCGGACGAGGGTCTGCTGTCGTGCGGGGTGCTGCCGGGGGCCCGTCAGCGAGTCCCGTCACCGCCATGTTCTTCCTCACCGAGGCGGCGCCGGTCGGGCCCGAACAGGGTCGCGCCCGTGCGCGCCGTCCCGTGCCGACGGCGGCTCCGGCCGCCCTGGCCGCGGCTCTCACCATGACCGTATTCGTACAGCTCCGGTCCTCTGCGACCGAGCGCCTCCCGCAGGGCACCGCCATCGCGACGCGCGGCGGCGCCGGCCGGGGCGTGTCCTCCTGCCCGCCGACGGACCGGTACCGGCTGCCGGACGAGCAGGGCGAACTGCCGTTCGCCTTCGAGGGGGATACACACAGGCCGCTCCCCCTGTACGGGATCCCACTGCCGACCGGAACGGATCCGGCAGCCGACTCCGGACGTGGGTCATGACCGTCAGCACGCGACCGCCGCGTGTCCTGCTCCTGACCGGCAGCCCGCTGGACGGTGTGGACGGCTCGGACGTGGCGCTGGCCAGGGACGTCCTGGGAGCCCTGCCCGACATGGACTTCCTCTGGTTCTGCCAGTGGCCCGGGCGGCACGGCCGCCCTCCGCCGCCCGTCGGCGGTGCGATCCGCCTCTGGTCCCCGGACGGCTCGCCGCATGTTCCGGTCCGTATGCAGGCCGCGCTCGCCGGGGCCGTCGCGGCGCGGCGCGCCGATCTGGTGCATGCGTTCGTGTCGATCGGACGCGCCTTCCCCGCCTACTCCTGGCTACGCCCCCTGATGCTGGGAGCGCGGCCGGTCGTCCATACCGTGCCCGGTGTGATGGAGGCGCGGCTGCTCGCGAGGACCCGGCCGCTGGGGACGACGGTCGCGCTGTCGGAGTCGATGGCCCGGCGGCTGCGCGCCGCGAACTTCGGCGACGTCCGGGTCATCCCGCCCATGATCCGGCTGAGCGAGTGGCCCTTCCTGCCGCGCCCCGAGGGTGTGCCGACCGTCCTCTTCGCCGGCCATCTCGATCCACAGGGCGGCGCGTTGATCGCCGTCGAGGCCGCGGGGGAGGCGGCGCGGTCCGGGGCGATGTTCCGCCTGGTCCTGGCCATGCGCGGGCGGCCGGGGCAGAACACGGACGCGCTACGGGAGGAGCTGAGGGAGCGGGCCGGGGCCGAGGGTCTGACCGATGTGGAGGTGAAGGGCTATGTCGACGACATGCGTTCCCTGCTGGCCTCGGCGCACGTCCTGCTCTTCCCGCCGCCGGTGATCGGCGGCAAGGCGGACATCCCCTTCACGGTCCTGCAGGCGCTGGCCACCGGCCGGCCGGCCATCCTCAGCGACCTTCCGCAGTTCGCCGACTTCGGGGACGCGGTTCTGCGGGCTCCCGCCGGTGACGCCCGCAGGACCGGGCAGCAGCTCGCCTGGCTGCTCGAACAGCCCCGGGTCTGGGACATGCTCGCGGAGCGCGGCCGGGCGACCGTGGAGGAGTCCTTCGGGCCCGAGCGGTTCGCCGCCCAGTACGGCGCCCTCTACCGGGAGTTGCTGACCTGAGGCCGGATGGCGCCGTCGGCCGGGTGACGGCGCCGCCGGCCTCGATGGCGCGTACGGACGTGTCCGCAGCCCCGTGGAACCCCTTCGATGCCGCTGCTCTTGACGCCGGACACGAGACGGAGCAAAGTGTACATATACGTCGTAAACGGACGATGCTGGTCTACAGCGGATACTTCCCAGAACCCGCAAAGGGTGTTCCACACGGAGTGACCTGCGATGAGTGGTCTGTCGGTTGTCATGCCCGCATACAACGAGGCGTCCAATCTGCCCTCGGTGATCGCCGCGGTTCCCGTGGCGGATCTGGCCGAAGCGGGCTGGGACACGGAATTGGTCGTGGTGGACAACGCGTCCACCGACGGTACGGGGGAAGTCGCCCGCTCGCTCGGGGCCCGTGTGGTCCCCCAGCCGAAGCGGGGTTACGGCAACGCCTACCACGCGGGGTTCGCGGCGGCCCGGGGGGACGTGATCGCCACCGGTGACGCCGACTGCACGTACCCGTTCGACGCACTGCCGGGGCTGCTGAAGGTCCTGGAGGCCCTGGACGTGGAGTTCTTGACGACGGATCGGCTCGTCCCCGGCAACCGCGACGCGATGCACCCGACGCACTCCATGGGCAACCACGCGCTGAGCATGGTGAGCCGCCTGCTGTTCCACAACGGACTGCACGACTCGCAGTCGGGCATGTGGGTCTTCCGGCGGTACGTCTGGCAGAGCCTCGACGTCCGGTCGACGGGCATGGCGTTCTCCCAGGAGATCAAGAACGCGGCGACGCTCGCGGGGTGCCGTTGCCTGGAGGTCCCGATCGCGTACCGCGTTCGCGGGGGTGAGGTGAAGCTGCACGCTCTGCACGACGGCACGGCCAACCTCTGCCAGCTCTTCGCGCACCGGTTCCGCCGCAGGAGCGCGCCCGCCACCCTCCCCTCACGAGGTCCGTCCCAAGCCTCCGAGGCCCTCACCGGCCGCAGTACGGCCTGAACGCCGGGCCTGGGGAGGATCACTGCCGCGAGACTCCGGCATCGACGTGCCGGAGTCT